>NZ_RXXX01000073.1:0-5820 GCF_011006755.1 Anoxybacillus sp. MB8 | reverse complement strand
CCCACCCTCTCCCATTTATGGGAACTCTGATTCTAAAAGTGGCTCACTTTTGAAGTGATCGCTCTGGCTCAATTTATTATTGACAAAAACAAATTACTCGAATCAATAAAGTTAGTTAATATGGGACGGGAGAAAAAGCTTTAGTTTGAACTAACAAAAAACCGTACAGATGCGTTTCTGTACGGTTAATGAAAAATTCTCCAATTTTTTCTTAATGACTGCCATGCTCTTCTCCACTCTCTGGAACAATTTCAAGCTTTTCATCAATAACCCCTTGCGTTTGATACGAAATCAGTTTTTCTGTTCCGGATAAATAAGCATGATTATACGGTCCTACAGTTGGATCGTTTTCAAACGTTGGTTTTAAGGTAGCCATAAACTCATAAACTTCTGGGGTAAGTTCGCCATTCTCAAGCCAAATAAGTGGCGCATGTTTTCCTAAATGCGAAAAAGGCGCTGCTGCTAATGCCATTTCAGGAGATTTGGTCGAAACAAATGATAAACCGTGTCCCGGATTGTTTAATCCCCAACCAAATCCTGTTTTCTTATCTTTAAAAGTCGCAAATGCAACAGACTGTTGAGTTGGAGTATCTCCTGAAATTCGTGTAACCTTTCCAAATTCTTTTAACTTCTCTTCGACTTCCTTTGATATTATGGACTGAGGACCTAAAATGTAGATATTCGCTTTTCCTTTTCTTTTTTTCAATGCTTCTTCTGTTTGTTTCGGAATTTTATTTTGACTAACGTATAAAATCGGTTCTTCCATATGAGCAATCCAATTGGCCGCAGGAATCGTATAAAGTTTTGCTTTTTCCTCAAAAGAACCAATGATGACACTCTCTGGTAGTTTACCTGCTACTTCAGCATACAATTGATCAATTTTTTGTGCTAATGCTGCATAATCGGTTTCATTAATTTGTTGAACTTTATAACGTTTTAGTTTATCCAACTCTTGTTTCGGCAAGTTACCGATAACAAAAATTTGTGTACCGTCTTTAATCCCAAGTGGATTTAAACGTTGAATTTCATTCAACACTTGATTTGGAATTGTATTGTTTTTTGTAAATAAAATAGGTCCGTTATTTGGATGATGAATAAGATCAGCTGCAGCCAATGTTGCTTGCCAATTTTCAAGGGGAGCTAGGATAATCCCATTTGGTTGATTTTCTTTATGAGTAGCCGGCCATACCGTTTGTGATACTAATACCGAAAGTTCAACTGGATCATCAGTATTTAATCGAGTAACGTTTTTTGTTGACAATGTAAGAAGATTTTTACTCGCTTCTTCATTATATACACTCGGTTCTTGAACAACTATAGCTGTGTTTTCCTTGTCATTGCTTGCTCCATTCGATTGACTACTTCTATGCTGACTATGCTCCATTGATTGCTCTGCTTTTTTTGAGTCATTTCCATTTTGTGCGCTACAACCTGCCGCAATAATAGTAGACGCAAAAAGTGCAATTAACATTTTGAGAATTTTTTTTGTGTTCATCTATCTATATTACCCTCCTTGATTTCTATTATGTTCAGTGATTAAACTGTTAAAAAATACTTGTTTAAAGACTCTTAAGCTTTTTTCAACATACCGTATATTTCTACTTTTTTTATATTATCTTGAATTTGTGCAGAATTTATGGATTTTATTTAATTGACTGTAGATGAGCAAATTTGCTAACATAAATTTACAAACCAAACAAAAAAGGAGACATGAACCCGATTCCTTGGTTAGAATAGATGTGCTACCAACTACCCACAAGGAGGTTCATGTCTCATGAATAGATTAGCACATCATCAAGGAATCCACAAGTTTTTCATGACGCTGGGATTGGCGCTTTATTTCTCGAAGCCGGTCATCAAGCATCTCGTTCATCTTGTCGACGCCTTGACGACCAAGGGATTTTCGGGGACATTGACGGATGTCCGGTACTGGAGTTTTCATCCGAATCATCGAACCACGCTCAGCCACTTTTTCACGAAAAGCCCTTGGAACGAGGAAAAACTGCTTGAGAAGCTTCAGGAGTGGGTTCTTCGCCAGATCGAACGCCTGGCCAAACGGACGAATCAACCCCTGTTCCTTTCGATTGATGATACCATTTGCCAAAAAACGAAGCCTTCGTCACGGGCAACGCACGCCATTCAAGGGTGTGACTGGCATTTCTCTCACAGCGATCATCAATTGGTCTGGGGGCATTCGCTTGTTTGGCTGATGGTGCACACCTTCACGCAAGCGTTTCCGTTCGCCTTTCGTCTGTATGACAAGACATCGGGAAGAAGCAAAATCGACCTGGCGATCGAGATGCTTTCCTCGCTCAAGGGGAAGCGGGCTCAGCCGGTGTATGTGCTCGTGGATTCATGGTATCTGTCCCAAGCGCTCATCGAAGCCTGTCTGAAACAAGGATTTCATGTCATCGCCATGCTCAAGACGAACCGGATTCTCTACCCGAAAGGTATCGCCATCCAAGCGAAGGAGTTTGCCCGCTATATCGAGCCAAATGACACCCGCCTCGTCACGGTGGGGAACGAGCGCTATCGTGTCTACCGCTACGAAGGCGCGCTCAACGGTCTTGATGACGCGGTGGTGCTGCTGGCCTGGAAGGCGGATCAACCGATGACGCCGGATCATCTCCATGTCATATTGAGCACCGACCGGGAGCTGAGTGACGAAGACATCTTGCGTTACTATGCCCAGCGCTGGACGACCGAATGCTTTTTCCGGCAGGCAAAAGACCAGCTGAAGCTCGATGGGTACCGTGTTCGCCACGTTCGGGCGGTGAAACGGTATTGGGTCGTGGTGCTGTTAGCCTGCGTATACAGCATCGCGGAATTTCAACAAGACATCTCTTCCGGCCTGGAGCTTCTTCGGTCTCGGAAAGGGCACAGCGTTGTCGAGTTCATCTATGACGCCGCAAAGCAAGATATTCCCATTGATGTGATCAAAAAACAGCTCCATGTCGCCTAAGGGGTCCCCTGTTTGTCTCTTAGGGAATGGAAATTACTGTAATGAAAAATACTCATCTACAGTAATTGACTTAATCAATGCTCAAATGCCATGTAAAAAGGAGAAAAAGAAAATGAATAACAAATGGAATCGGATTATTTATAAATGTTGGGCTCCTTTTTATGATTTATTTTTTAATAGAGGTGTGTTTTATTCAGCGCGAAAACAGATATTTCATGAATTTCCTTTTGGAGATGGCGAGAATGTTCTATTTGTTGGAGTAGGAACGGGTGCTGATTTGGCCTTTTGTCCATTAGAAAAAATAAATGTAGTTGCTATTGATTATTCTAAAGAAATGCTGGAAAAAGCAAAAAATAAGTATCAGAATGAAAATATAAAATTCATTCAAATGGATGCTCAATCTCTAACATTTCCAAACAATTCATTTGATGTAGTAGTAGCAAGTTTAGTCATAAGCGTAGTCCCTTCCCCCGAAAAAGTGATGTCAGAAATCGTGCGTGTAACGAAGAAAGGTGGACGTATTATTATATTTGATAAATTTGCACCTAAACATAGAGAACTGTCATTCGGAAAAAAAGTAATTCGTCCCATCATCAAGCTGTTGGGTACTGATATAGGTATTTCATTTGAAAAGGTTTACAAAAAGGTCAAACATGAATGTTACTTAGTTGAAGATAAAGATGTTATGATGAAAGGTATGTACCGAAAAATCATATTAAAAAAGAACTAGGTGATTAAAAATGATAAAAAAAATGATTCTAATGATGTTTCTTACCTTTTTATGTATTCCATCCATCGGACATGCTCATAGTTACTTATCGTCTTCTAATCCTAAAGCAAAAGAAACAGTAACTCAACCACTAGAAACAATTACTCTTACATTTGAGACAAAAATAGAGAAACTAAGCACAATGCATCTTCTCAACAATGGAAATGAAATTCCATTGAACAATATCACGGTGAAAGACAATCAACTTATCGGTACTATTTCAACCCCACTTGAGAACGGTTCATATACGATTGTATGGAAAATTGTTGGAGAAGACGGTCATCCAATCACTGGCGAAATTCCGTTTAATGTAAAAGTAGCACAAAATAAGACAAAAACGCCAACCCAGTCAACGACCTCTACAACGAAACAAGACAGCATTGAAAAAGATACGAAACTAGAAAAAAGTCAGAAAACAGAAGAAGATAGTCAAGCAAAAAATACATCTTCCAGCACATTGATCAGAATTTTAACAGTTAGCTTAGGTATTATTCTTATCGTTGGTTTGATATCAATCTTGAAAAAGAAGGGATAAGCATTGCCATTCATTGTTTCACTTAGCGAATTTTTTAACTATATTTTCTATTCTTTACTTGCTGGTCATGTTGCATTATCTTTTGTACCTGATGAAAAAAAACCAAAAATCATTATTCCAAAACCAATGCTCCTTTTATCTATATTAGGCATCATCGTCTCATCCTTTGGTCCAGTTTTACAAGTCATTTTTTATTTTTCTGATGGTAGTGACTATTTTAATCAGAAATCATGGTCAATCTTAACTGACTTTCAAGTTGGAAAAGCGTGGATTTTCATTGGTTGGGTGGCAACCTTCTTGTGGATGACCGTGTATGTGGAAGGTTCGAAATATTTACAAGCCTTTTGGTTATTATTGATGATTTTAGCAGTTGGTTACGCTAGCCATGTTGCATCATTATCATTTTGGACTGGGCTGCTTTCTCACAGTATTCACTTTTTAGCAGTAGCATTATGGACTGGAATTCTCATTCATGTTGCATGGTTTTCAAAAAACCTTCATAACTGGATGACCTTTTTAAAATGGTTTACACCATTTGCTATTGGTTGTATGGTAATCATATTAACAAGTGGCTTTTCTGTGATGCTCTTTGTAGTAGATATAAGTGATTATATCAATTCATGGGTTCTGCCTTATGGTCAAATGTTATTATTAAAGCATATCAGTATCATACCTTTACTTGCATTTGCACTAATCAATGGAATTCTTTTAAGGAGATTGTCAGCGCAGCCTAATCTTAATATTCGAGCTTGGTTGAAAGCTGAAACCATCATTATTACTGTCATATTCTTTTTCACAAGTATACTTGGCACCTTATCTCCCCCACACGATATAGATTTTACAGTTAAATCTGAGGGAGCATCTAAGTGGCTTGAATACTTAATCGGCAAAACGATTATAACTCCCGTTAATCTAAAACCAATGTTTTCTGTTGAAGGATTTTTCTTAATACTCTTTAGTTTTATATTTTTAATTATGATCTTTTTGAGCTTTTACAAAAAGATGAAGCCATATTTTGCAGTAGTTTGTGGATTGTTATTTATAGTTTGTACTTATTTTGGTCTAATGGTGAGTATAAAATAATTGGTTAACATAAAGAGTTTGTCTTGGCGCATTTTTAGGCCGTTGCATTTTAAAAAATGCAACAGGCCAAAAATGCGTTTTATTTTTTTACCTCCTTCCCAAGTACGCTCCTTCCTTTGCCTCTCCCCATTATAATTTTTGCTTGTTAGGCGCGTAAAGGGTCTGCGCTCTTCGGACGGCTTGGGGAAGCCAAGTCGGCTAACCAACCCTAAAAAGCATAGCTTTTAAGGTTTGCTAAGGTGCAGTGTATGTTACTGAAAATTTAGGACTTCCTATAATCTTGATTATGTTGCATCCCAAACATTTTGCTGCTTTTATTGAGACTAATCCAAACATATACAATTCATTTTTTCCTTAGAAATATATCCAAGAACGCTTAGAACTCATATTTCGCACCTTGGTAGGGCGGAACAAAAGGATTTTTTATTCAGTTTTTTAGAATAACTTTTAAACCAACACCAAAAGCGATGG
>NZ_RXXX01000072.1:0-5832 GCF_011006755.1 Anoxybacillus sp. MB8 | reverse complement strand
TTCATCTATTTTACTTACATATCGGAAAGGTTCCTGATTATACCAAATCAGGAACCTGTCTTTTTTTCTCCCACAAACATTTTACTCATACTAAGAAAAGCGCAAAGCGCCCGCCTATCGGCGAAGAGAGCACAAGCCCCACCGAGGAGAGCTCGAACCAAGCGATCGCTTGGTTCTGCGTGGGTAACATCACTGAAGTATTTCAGTGTGTCGCCGCCGCAGTGTGGGTCGGAGCGAATCGAGCCGATGGCGCTTGGAGCTAGACACCTTCCTAAATCTGAATTTTTATACTTTCTTATCTCTTTAGAAAAAGAACGACCATTACGAAAAGAATGGTCGTTTTTAACGTGTGAGCGCATGTTCTACTTTGATGCAGCGATCCATCACAACGGTATAACCTTTTTCTGTTAAATCACGGTACACCTCTTCATCATATACACCTAATTGCGCCCAAAACACGTCCGCATCTATTTGTACAAATTGCTCAGCAATTTCACGTAAATGTTCGGAACGGCGAAACACATTCACAATATCGACATGTCCTTCAATATCCGTTAACATAGCAACAGCCGGAATGCCTTCCCATTCTTTAATAAGCGGGTTAACTGGAATGATTTCATATCCTGCTTCTTTCATCGCTTTTGCGACCATGTACGATGTACGTTCCGGACGATCTGACAATCCCACGACAGCAATTCGTTTGGCCTTATTTAAAATTTGTTTGATTTGTTCACGACTTGGATTCATGTCATCTACCTCCTATGATAACCTAGTATTTCTTCATACAAAAAAATAATCCTGCCTTCATTTTTTAAAAAAGCATGTTACAATAAAAACATGACCTTGATAGAGGAAATATGAATGAAGTAGAGGGGGCTTATAATGTCCATTTTGCTTATGATCATCGGTTATTTACTTGGTTCGATTCCGTTCGCGTTACTTGTCGGGAAAATTGGGTACGGGATTGACATACGTGAACATGGAAGCGGCAATTTAGGCGGAACAAATACGTTTCGGGTGCTCGGTGTAAAAGCAGGATTAATTGTGACAATTGCCGACATTTTAAAAGGAACGTTGGCTGCAAGCTTACCTGTATTGTTTCATGTAGACATTCACCCGCTCATTACGGGAATGTTTGCTGTGTTTGGCCATACATATCCGGTGTTTGCACAATTTCGTGGTGGAAAAGCGGTTGCCACATCTGGGGGAGTGTTGTTATTTTATTCACCTGTTCTTTTTATGACGATGTTAGCTGTCTTTTTTCTCATTTTGTATATATCCAAATACGTCTCGCTTTCGTCCATGTTAACTGGCGTGTATGCCACCGTTTATGCATTCATATGGACAGAGGATATTCCTTTGCGCATTGTCGTCACATTATTAACACTTTTTGTATTTTATCGTCACCGAGCAAACATCAAACGTATTTTAAACAAAACAGAACCGAAAGTGAAGTGGTTATAGCGTGACTACATGTCGTTTACCAGAAGAATTTATAACAAAAATGAATGCTTTGCTTCAAAATGAAGCGGAGCGTTTTTTTGCGACATACAATGAAGAAAAAGTTCATGGTTTGCGGGTGAATACACTAAAAGTTTCACCATCGACATTTTTAAACATCAGTCCATGGGAACTTGATCCAATTCCTTTTTGTTCTACAGGATTTTATTACCGCGATGCCCAACCTGGAAAACATCCGTATCATGCTGCTGGATTGTATTACATTCAAGAGCCAAGCGCAATGTTTGTCGCTGAAGTGCTTGCCCCATCTCCAGGAGAGCGCGTGCTTGACTTATGCGCAGCCCCCGGTGGGAAAACGACACAATTAGCAGCTATGATGAACAATGAAGGGTTTTTATTGGCAAACGAAATTCATTCAAAACGTGTCAAAGCTTTATCTGAAAATATTGAGCGACTCGGAATTACAAATGCTGTTGTGACAAATGAAACACCTGAAAAACTATCGGAAACATTGGAAGGATTTTTCGATAAAATTTTAGTTGATGCTCCATGTTCCGGGGAAGGGATGTTTCGAAAAGACGAAGAAGCGATTCAATTTTGGAGTTTAGACCATGTTCAAAAATGTGCACAAACACAAAAACATATTTTATCTTGTGCTTATAAAATGTTAAACGAAGGGGGGACACTTGTTTATTCGACATGCACATTTTCTCCCGAAGAAAATGAACAAATGATTGACTGGTTTTTAGCAACTTACGATGATATGGAACTCGTTCCAATCGAAAAAGAACACGGGATTCAACCAGGTGTGACACATTGGACGAACACACATAATGAACAAATCGCACATACTGCAAGACTTTGGCCTCATCATCTCCGAGGAGAAGGGCATTTCGTTGCAAAAATGCGCAAACGAGGAGCAGCAAAACGATGGACTGGAAAAACAGCTACTTCTAACGTATCGAAAGCGATGTGGCGTGATTATGAAACGTTTATAAACAACACAATCCAAACGACAATAGACGGGACGCTTTACGCATTTGGGACGCATATATTTGCTCTCCCTTATTTATGCCCGCGTTTAGACGGCTTAAAAGTCGTTCGCCCTGGTCTCCATATAGGAGAATGGAAAAAAAATCGCTTTGAACCAAACCACGCTTTAGCTATGGCACTAACAAAACAACAAGTACAAGCACACCTTCCGCTCACGTTTGAAGAAAGTATCCGATATATGAAAGGAGAAACGTTACAAACAAATGGCGATCGGGGATGGATATTAATTACTATTGACGGCTATCCACTCGGTTGGGGAAAAGAAGTAAAAGGAGTGGTAAAAAACTTTTACCCGAAAGGATTACGAATAAAATAGGATGTCCCTCGATATGTGGGGCATCCTATTTTGTAATTGTAACTGTAAAAGTCATATCATCTTTACTTAAATCAAACGTTTTCGCTTTGAGCATATATCCTTTTTTTATACGGATGTCGCTTACAACAATATAAATGCGCTCTTTTTTCGCGTCCACTTTCACCCAATTTGGCAAAGAAGCATGTTGATCTATATATGATAGCACATACGGAACGGGTAAACGAAGTTGTCCAAATGTCATCGTCGGGTGGGCAAGTACAATGTGCCCGTTTTCATCCACAGTCGGATCAAACGCCATCGTTAAATCGACTTGTTTTCCGAATATCGGAATCGCGCTTATTATATAAAGACGATCAGCTAATTGAACATCATAAGACAATTCACCCTTTTTTTCATGCTTCTGAATATAGTCACGAATAAGGGTATTCATATGCTGTTTCGAAGTTTGAACAGTAAATACCGGTCCTTCCCCTTTGATGTTTGGAATATTTGGAGAAGGAGATGGCTGAAACATATAAAAAAGTAGTAACACGATTATGAAACCATTTATCCCTAACAGGATAAAAAATAAAATTTTCCATTTCACAATTCATTCTCCTATCCACTCACGATGTTTTTGTAAATATTCATATATGCGCTTTGCCATTTGTTCATAGCCTAGGTTGTTCGGATGAAATTGATCATCATACAATACATCATCACGTCCTTCAAACAGATCCGCAATAGGTACAAATAGTGTACGATCATAGCGGGAAATCACTTCCTTACTCCCTTCGTTCCACATGTGTATAACCTCATCCATTTCTGGTATATTTGGAAATGCTGAAGAAAACGGATTGTATAATCCAATCAGCACAATATAAGCGTCCTGATTCATATGGCGAAGAAGTTGCAGTTGTTCATCAAGTCGGGAAGCAAACGCCTGTTGTTCCTTTACAAACAAATCGTATGTTAAAGATAAAAAATGTGAACGAACAACCTTCATCATATCATTTCCACCGATAGTGATAAAAATAAGATCTGCTTGCTGAATGACCGATTCGTTATTTATCATGACATCTGCGAGTTGTGTACTACGTAATCCTCGTTTGCCAAAGTTGTGCACAAACACTTTATTCACATCGTCACGATTTTCTAAATATTGCTCAATGAAAGCAACATATCCACCTTCCTCATCACCTACCCCTTCGGTTAATGAATCACCTAACGCCACAATTTGTAAATCACGTGACTTCATTTGTACTTGCTCTTTCTCTTCCATCATTGTAGGTGTAGAAGAACATCCGACTAAACAGACGCAAAGAAATAGAAGAAGAAATTTGTTCACAGAAAATCCCCTCTCTATAAAAGAAAAGACAAAAATGACTGAATCATCATTTTTGTCTGTATATCCTATTCTTGTAACATGTCAATATGCTTTAAAATTTCTTCGTAAGGTACATCGTTTAAGCCACTATAGTACTTCACAATCGTCCCATTTTGATCAACGAGATAAAAGTCTGTACCGTGAATGACTTGATCCCCTTCTTGCGGTTTTTTTACGACAGCTTTAAAGTTTTTTTGAGCAAAACGTTCAATTTCTTGTTGTGTGTATCCTGTAAGTAGGTGCCAACGACTCGTATCTCCTTGAAACTTCTCAACATATGCCTTTAATACATCCGGTGTATCGTTTTCAGGATCGACACTAAACGAAACAAAATGAACGTCTAACCCTTTTTCCTTCGCCATTTTTTGTAATTTTGCCATATTTGCCGTCATTGGAGGACAAACGTCAGCGCAGCGCGTAAAAATAAAATCAGCCACCCATACTTTTCCTTTTAAATCAGCTAAGCCAAACTGTTGACCATTTTGATCAATAAATGTGAAATCTTCAATTGGCCAATTTTTTGCATCTGGAATTGATTGTTGACAAGCAACAAGCAAGGACAGAGATAAAACAAATAACCATAAACGTATACGCTTCATTTTTTCGCTCCCCCTACTCCGTATAGTACATAAATCCGATGGCTCCTGGGCCTGTGTGCGTAGAAATAATTGGGGTTGTATACACGATGTCGGTTTGTGTCCATCCTGTTGCTTCTGCAATCGACTGTTTTAATCGTTCACTTAAATCCATTGCTTCTGCATGAGCAATCCCTACTGCTCGAATCATCTTTCCTTTCGTATGTTCAACAAATTGGTTTGTTAAAAATTTGACGATTTGAGACTGGCTACGAACTTTTGTCACAGGTGTATATACACCATCTTGTAACGAAGCGATCGGTTTAATGTTTAATAACGAACCAATCATCGCTTTTCCGCGTCCAATGCGTCCCCCTTTGACGAGATTTTCAAGCGTATCAACAACAACAAATAAATGTGTATTCTCGCGGATCGTATCAAGACGCGAAACAATTTCTTCTACTGTTTTTCCCTCTGCCGCCATTTTTGCCGCCTCTAATACTTGAAAGCCGAGCGCAAGAGAAATAAAACGGGAATCAATGACGGTAACGTTGGTTTTTGTCATAGCCGCAGCACTCTCTGCAGAGCGCACCGTTCCGCTCATTCCTCCTGTCATATGAATGGAAATGACATCATATCCTGCTTCTCCGAGTTCATCATATACTTGTAAAAACTGTCCTGCAGACGGTTGAGAACTTTTTGGAAGTTCATCTGCTTGTTTCATTTTTTCAATAAATTGTTGTGGAGTAAAATCAATGCCGTCTACATATGTTTGCCCATCAATAGAGATTGATAATGGCACGACGCGAATGTCCCACGCCTCAATCGTTTCTTTTGTTAAATCGACCGTAGAATCTGTTACAATCTTTATTTTACTCATTTTTCCACTTCCCATATTTCATTCTAAAATTTCGTACGGTGAAATTATATAATAAAATGCCCCTATATGTCGCTGTTTTCATAAAATTTTGTTTGAGTCAAGACTTTGTGGGAGATTTTTTTCTCGACCGATTTTTTTGGTTATATATGGTTTTATAAAATCGTTATATGTAAGCGCTTTT
>NZ_RXXX01000071.1:0-6111 GCF_011006755.1 Anoxybacillus sp. MB8 | reverse complement strand
ACTCCTTTGCTTTCCTTGTATTCCAAGGTTTTATTCGACAGGAAGATAAAAAAATCCTCCCGATTTTTGTCGAGAGGGTGCGAAATGTGAGATTTAATGTCTGTATCCACCTGAAAATTAACTCAGCTGCTTCAAATGCTTCCATATCTGCATCTGATGAACCAGAATCCGTTTTTAATCGACCTGGATGAATCACACTTACATGAATGCCTTTACTATTTAGTTCATTGTGTAAACATATTGACAGCATATTTTGAGCAGCTTTTGCTATTCGATATGAGTAAGAAAAGTGTCTATCTTTAAACTCGCCAGAAGCCATCTTTGATAAAGAACCGAGCCTGGAAGAAACATTGATTATTCTTGGATTTGAGGAATTAAAAAGAAAAGGAAGAGTAGCTTGAACGGTTCGTATAATACCTAAGCAGTGAATATTGAATAAATCATATACCTCACTGGTATTTACCTTGTCTATTTGGTACTCAACCCCTGGAATTCCCGCATTGTTAATTAGTATGTCAATCTTATTTGTATATTTTTTAATAGTTAATTCTATATTTTTTTTACACGAATCTAAGCCAACATCTCCTTCAATTGGATAACATCTTTCACTAAACTCTTCCCTAATTCTTTGAAGTGCAGTATTATTTCTTATCAAAGGAAACACAACATAATTATTCGCGTGAAATACTTTTAGTAACTCATAACCTAAACCTCTGTTTGCCCCAGTAATTAAAACATGCCCACTCATTTTTTAACTCCTTTCGAGTGTATAATCTTCATTCGAATAAAAATACTAAATCTCTATTATACCTTTCTTCACTAAACTGACTATTAGCCACCCATGCCACATTTTGCGGCAACACATTTATGGAAGTTAATTCGTTCTTTCATGGGAATTGAATAAGGAATTATTCTTTTTAAACTCATTCCATTCCTCACGAAGAATACCCATCCGAATCGAATCATAGTATTCGCCATTATAGTAGCGGCATTTTCTCATTCTCCCTTCTAATCGCATTCCAAATTTTTCCGCACATCTTATCATTCGTGGATTTCCAGACCAAGTCGTAAGTCCCACTCTCTCGATAGTTAGATTTTCAAAGAGATAGTCAATCCATAAAGATAATGCTTCCGTTCCAAATCCACCATTCCAATGTTCAGGAGAATATATGACAATTCCCATTTCAAGCCATCGTGTACGTTTGTCCTCCCAATAATAGCTAACCATACCTATAATATGACCTTGATGTTCAATAATCATTTGGCTTGGTACATCCGTAAAGTTCATTCTTTTTTCCATTGTCTCAGAAAACTTTTCAAAGGTGCAAAATTCAAGTGGATAATAAGGAGCATCGTACTTTTTCCATTCTGGATTCTCCACACCATATATCAGGTTATATAGAATTGGCAAATCATCGTGCGTTGGTGTCCGCAGAGATATTCTTTTTCCTGTCAGCAACAACTTTTGTAACATATATCCACCCCCTATCTTACAGAATTCAACAATCCATGCTATTATCCCTTTTCTAAAATCTTTCATTGTTGATTTTTGGCCAAATGAAAAAGCCACCTTATGATGAGGTAGCTTTTTTGTACATATTTTATTTAACTATCGCACCATTCGTTCAATAACCCTTCGTTACTCTCTTTTACTCCCGAATATATATAATGGTTCTTGCCGAAAATAAATACTTCTTTTTCCTTCGTGAAACCAATCTTCTCTGCCACACGAATGGATGGAACATTTTTTGGGTCAATAATACTTATCAGCTTATGTAAACCCAATTTATCAAACGCATATTCCTTGCACGCTTTGGCCGCTTCTGTTGCGAACCCCTTTGACCAATATTTTTTATTAATATGGTATCCAATCTCCACTTCTATACTGTCATTTATTTTTTGTTTGACAAGACCACAATCACCTATCAATTCATTCGTTTCCTTCAAACAAACCGCCCATAATCCATAACCATCATTCCGATATCTATCTTGATTTCGTTTAATCCAGTCTTGAGTTTGCTCAATACTAAAGGGGGCTGGATAAAACTTCATGGTTTCTGGGTCAGAAAAAATATGATGTAGAGAAGTAATATCTTCATCTCTATACTGTCTTAATATCAACCTTTCAGTTTCAAGAACAAACATTTATCCACCCCTTTCCCCTTTTGTTTAATCTCACGTTTTCACTAATGACTTAAGATAATGAATTCCTTGCTCCTTCAACCTTTCTGCCCCCTTAGCCAATCATGAAGCAGGCTTCACCATAGATGATGGAAGTTCATTCGTTCTTCCATGAGAGACAACCATGCCCATCTATACGACATCATTAGAAGAATGAAAGTATTAATTTTTAGGATAGTGAAAGAAACTTAACTCAAATCTCTTCCCCATAAATCATTTAACAGCAACATATAAAAATAGAAACGATTATAAAAATCGTTAATATAAATTTGAATTTTCAAACTTTTCTAAAGGTCAAATAAAAATTATAATAGCAAAGAATGTAACAATATAAAATACAGAGAATAAACTGTACTTAGTAAAAGGGCCTAAGAACAAACTAAGAATTGATAATTGAACAAGAAAGGCTAAAATGGAAATAGAAACCCACTTGAGATTACCCTTAATTTTAACAATGCTTATGATTGATAAAATAGTTGAAACTAAAATTAGTAACGTAAGAAGCCATTCATATAGGAAAAACAAAGATTCATTATAGACTGCAAATAAATAACCAATAACAGAAAGAGGTATTATCGCAAGTAATAAAAGGGCGTTTATTTTTATATATTTAATTTCTCCCAATCTTCTTCCCCCTCTTATGTTTTTAACTTAGACACACTATAAATTATATATTTTACCAACAGACCTGTTAGCCAACTATGAAGCGAGCTTCACCACAGATGATGGAAGTTAATTCGTTCTTCCTTCCACGGGGGTTCAACAATATCATTTTAATTCATCTGCGTAATGCTGAAGACCTCGTGCAAAAGGTTTTACACTTTCAGGGGAAAGAAGTAGTATTGCATTTATGAGCGTGCGAACAGACTCCCCATACTCACCTGCACTATATTGTGCCAAAGCATAGAAACAACGTATTCCAATATGATTTGGAAATTCGTCGATTGCACTCTTAAGAATGTGTTTGGAATGTTCTAACTGCCCTACGTTTCTAAGACTTGAACCCAGACATAATAATGCTACACATCGTTGTTCAGCAGGTAACCCAAGCGACAGTGCTCTCTCATAGTAAGGTATCGCATCTTGTTCTTTACCCATAGCATCTAAAGTCAAGCCGATTTCTAACTGAACAAAAGGGTTGTCGGCTTCGGTTTTTTCTAATAGAATGAGCAAATCATATGCACTCTGTAAATCGCCCTCTATACGGAATTTTTCAGCCGATTGTATTAAGTCGGATATATTCATATGCTCGCTCCTCTTCTAAACATAATCCCAACTTGATTCATATTCCCATTATTGATAATCAGAGAAGAAAAATTATTCATTATAATACTTTCTCCATATCCAGCATTGGGGAGAATCCAATCCTTTCATAGATTCTCCTGCCCTGTGAACTTGCCCATAGTCGAGCCCTTCTTGCTCCTCGCTCTTTTAGCCAAGAACAGACTTCTTCCACCAATTGAGAAGCCAAGCCTTTTTTTCGGTGATTGTTAATTGTATAAACACCAATTATCCAACCAAAAGGAGTTTGCTCTTCACTTAGAGGAGTGGCATACTCCATTCTAATAAGCCCCCCTGCACATGCCACAATGTTTCCTTTCTCATCAACCGCAACCCTGAATCTTAGATTGTTCTCCTCGCTCTCCTTAAGAAATAAGTTTCTAACTTCGTTAACACGTTCAATGTTTGGTATAGGTATACCATCCTTTTCCCCCATCTCACATGCCATTTTAAACCAATATTCTGCAAGTAACGGGAGCTCATTTTTTGTTGCCCATCTTGTTATATACATCACATATCCCACCTGTACATTCTTATTTTACTTAGATATTCAATATTCTTTCTTTTAATCCTCCCTCTTCAGCCAGACTGCCCATTAGTTAAATAACCTCAAAAAATATATTAACATCAAATTCCACATAACCTTTAAAAGACATGTAAAGATGGTTTTATCGACTCATATTGGTAAAACTTAACATCTACCTCCTTTTTCGTTTAAAATAAAATTGGGAGGGATAATCAATGAATGTAAATTTTGAACAGAGGTGTAAGGAACTATATCAAAAAGAAGTGACTCGCTTTAAAGATGCTGACATCCATATCGGACACGATTACATCACTCACGAAAATATCCGTTCTTTGGATATATTTAAATAACCGAATTAGGTTCGATGATATTTATTGAATATAATTTCAGTAAGGAAAATTTGGAAAAGTTTGAACAAAAACAACATATCGTTGGTCCTGGTTCGGCAGATGTGATAAGGCGATTAGTAAACCATTTTTGATAAGGGGGATAGGAAAATGAAGATAATTCCTTCCAAGAACCCACAAAAAATAACCTATTCTCAGTACAAACGATATACCCCTGAAAAACTTGAATTGCTGGACGGGAATTTATTATGGAACGAACAAGAACGAATGAACCTGTTGTTGTTGCTTCTTTACAACGTGGGATTAGAGTCTTTTGTTCAACACTTGCCAAAAGAATCAAGAAATGAGTTAAAATCTTTGTTAGAAAGTATTGATGAGGAAAATAGTGCGAAACAAGGAGGATTAAAACGAACGAGGAAAAGAAATTCTTTGCAACCTCATACATCCGTTCATGATTGGGGCATACAAGAAATCCTCGATAAAATGGATAAAGCAATAGAAAAACTCTACAGAAGATGGTAAAAACCTAACGAAAAGGAGTTGTGAACTTTTGTTACAAAACAACAATGAAAAACAAGTGTTAAAAGTGAAAAAAACCGTTAAAAGAGTGTATGTACCTATGCCAACGACGAGTCCTCGTGAAGAACAATTAAGAAAAGACACTCAATATTTGTTAAAGCTTCTAAAACAACTTCCAAAGATAATATTCTTTATAAATCGTTATAAATAGGGAGGAATAAGGAGGAATGGGGTAAGTTTTGAACAGAAATGCAAAGAGTTGTATGAAAAAGAAGTAGCTATTTATCGCAATTCAGAAATAACAATCAAACATGACTACCTCGCACACGAAAACATTCGCATGCTTGATATATTTATCTTGATAGCCGCTCTTGGCTCGATGATATTGATAAAATATAGATTAAATCAAGACAATGAAGTTGTAGGTCGTGAAGAATTCGTGCTGGGGCCTGGCTCTGCAGATGTTATTGTAGAATTACAAAACTGGTAAAACCCCTCATATTGAGGGGTTTTTTAGAATTATTCTTCTTCTAATGCATCTAAGACGGAATAGAAGTCGTCAATCACGAATATATGTTCGTTTACATCGTCAAAAAAAAATTCATTTTTAATACGAAAGCTGTCTTCTGTTTCGATTTCGGAACAGTATCTTCTTTCTTCACTTAACATCAGCCAACTCCCCCTCTTTATTTTCATTTTCTCTCCCATATCTTCTTACAAAAAGGACATTAAAAGTGTGTAACCATGTCGAGTTCTCTGTCACAAATTCCGATTTTCTTGCTACCATATTTCAATTCGTTCTTTTCATAATACTCTATGACTAAATCCGCATTGCAAAATGGACATTGCTCAACTGGCCTTTCTTCCATATCTCCCCCTCCTTCTGAAGACATTATACCATATAAAGGAAATAGGGAAGAAGGAAAAACTATTTCGCTCATGTTGTGAACTTAAAATTAGTAGAGTACCGTTTGCTTACAGTCTTTTCTATCAGCTAAATATTGCACCTTGACATGTTCGATTTCCACAGGCCTTTTGGAATTATCGTAACTGACCTTGAACTCTTTGATATATTTATCTTCTAATACTTCTTTGTTTCTTTCCTGTCTCCCTATTCCCTAAATGAAAAAAGAGAAACAGAGTTCGCCCCATTTCCCTTGCAAACTTTTTTAATTTTTTCTCTTTTTTCATCCTAACTATGTTCAGTAATAATCCCCCCCTTGATATTCCCCACCCCTTCACCCCGCGTTCCTACGC
>NZ_RXXX01000070.1:0-6168 GCF_011006755.1 Anoxybacillus sp. MB8 | reverse complement strand
AAAAACAGCAGGGGTGGCAAGCTTTTTTTGTCGAAAACCGCATAAAATCAATAAAAACTTAGGGTATGTCTTTAAAACTTTTGACAATACCACAATTAAGCATGAGGTGAGCAAAATGATTTTAATGATTGATAATTATGATTCGTTTACGTATAACTTAGTCCAATATTTAGGGCAATTAGGGGAAGAATTGATCGTTAAACGAAACGATGAAGTAACGATTTCTCAAATTGAACAACTTCAACCACATTTTTTAATGATTTCCCCTGGTCCGTGCAGTCCGAATGAAGCAGGCATCAGCATGGAGGCGATTCAATATTTTGCAGGGAAGATCCCGATTTTTGGTGTATGTCTTGGGCATCAGTCGATTGCGCAAGTGTTTGGTGGGGAAGTTGTTCGGGCGGAACGTTTAATGCATGGTAAAACATCACCGATTTTTCATGATGAAAAGACGATTTTTACTCAAATTCCGAATCCGTTTACCGCTACGCGTTATCATTCGCTAATTGTAAAAAGAGAAACATTGCCCGATTGCTTTGACATTTCCGCGTGGACAGAAGAAGGGGAAATTATGGCCATTCGCCATAAAACATTGCCAATTGAAGGGGTGCAGTTTCATCCTGAGTCGATCATGACGGAATACGGTTTAGAAATGCTTAAAAATTTTATTACATTATACAGACGAAAGTGATGTCGTATGTTCGTTTACGTAAATGGACAAATCGTAAAAAATGAAGATGCTCGTATTTCACCGTTTGATCATGGATTTATGTATGGGCTCGGGGTGTTTGAAACATTCCGCGTATATGATGGACACCCATTTTTGCTTGATGATCATTTAGTTCGTCTTCATAACGGACTCGATATGCTCAACATTTCATGTTCTATCACTCGAAATGATGTTTTGCATATTCTTTCCCAATTGTTAGAGGTAAACGGTTATCGCGATGCGTATGTTCGTTTAAATGTCTCAGCTGGAATCGGCGATGTGGGGCTACAGGTGGAACAGTACACACATCCGACAATCATTATGTATATGAAACGTATTCCAAACTTTGCGGAAGAGAAAGCATGTCAAACTTTACAAGTGAGACGAAATACGCCAGAAGGGGGCGTTCGGTTAAAATCGCATCACTATTTAAACAATATTTTAGGTAAAAGAGAAATTGGTCATCATCCGAACGTAGAAGGTATTTTCCTTACAGAAGAAGGATTTGTAGCAGAAGGAATTGTTTCTAACATTTTTTGGGTGAAAGATGGTGTTGTGTACACCCCTTCCGTACAAACAGGGATTTTAAACGGTGTGACTCGAATGTTTGTGCTCGATTTACTGCACTCATGGGGCATTCATGTCGAAGAAGGGTTTTATTCCTTGCGACAGCTGAAAAACGCAGATGAAATCTTTTTAACAAATTCCATTCAAGAAGTTGTGCCGGTTTGTCGGCTAGATGAGAATATATATCCCGGGAAATGTGGGGAAATAACAAAACGTCTCCAACGTGCATACGCATCGTTTACAACGCGTTTATGGACAAGGTACGACAGAAAGGATGGGTACGTCAATTGATTGATGTCATTTATTGCGGAAAGCATAAGTTAGATTTACGAAAACAAACGGTCATTATGGGCATTTTAAATGCAACGCCTGATTCTTTTTCTGATGGTGGGAAGTTCAATCACGTAGAGCAGGCGGTTGAACGTGCAAAACAACTCGTAGCTGAGGGAGCGCACATCATTGATATCGGGGGCGAATCAACTCGCCCTGGGGCTGAAAAAGTACCGCTTGAAGAAGAGTTGCGTCGCGTCATTCCAATTGTAGAAGCAGTCGCTAAAGCAGTAGATGTACCAATCTCTATCGATACGTATAAAGCAGAAGTCGCAAAACAAGCCATTGAAGCAGGAGCAACGATGATTAACGATGTTTGGGGAGCGAAAGCCGATCCGAACATGGCTAAAGTAGCGGCTAATTATGGTGTTCCGATTGTGTTAATGCATAATCGTCACGATCGCCATTATAAAGATTTTATTTCAGATATGATCAATGATTTAAAAGAGAGTATACATCTTGTAAAGCAAGCGGGTGTGACGGACGAGCAAATTATTATCGATCCAGGTATTGGTTTTGCTAAAACAGTAGAGCATAATTTAGAAGTGATGCGTCGATTGGACGAGTTTTCTGTTCTCGGTTACCCTATTTTGTTAGGGACATCGCGAAAGTCATTTATCGGACATGTGCTTGATTTACCCGTTCATGAACGAGTAGAAGGAACAGGAGCAACAGTTTGCCTCGGTATCGCCAAAGGAGTGCATATCGTTCGCGTACATGACGTTTTACCGATCGCTAGAATGGCTAAAATGATGGATGCGATGATCGGGAGAGGGTGGGAGTATGAGCGATAAAATTTACGTTCAGCAAATGGAGTTTTACGGTTATCACGGGGTATTTCCTGAAGAAAATAAGCTCGGTCAACGTTTTTATGTTGATGTCATCATTGAAACAAATTTGAGAAAAGCAGGCGTCACCGACGATTTAAATGAAACGGTTAACTATGCACATATATATGACATATGTCAAAGTATTGTCGAAGGGAAGCCATTTCAATTGATCGAAGCAGTAGCAGAACACATTGCTGAGCAAATTTTATCTGCTTATGCAACAATCTCATCTTGTACTGTCAAGGTGACGAAGCCAAACCCACCTATTAAAGGTCACTATGCGTATGTGGCGGTTGAAATTACGAGAGGGCGTTAACAAATGGAACATATTGCTTATATTGCATTAGGCTCAAATATAGGAGATCGTTTTGATTATTTACGTAAAGCGGTCACGGCTTTAAATAACCACCCATGTATTTCTGTTTTAGCGACATCTTCCGTTTATGAAACAGATCCGGTTGGATATGTCGAACAAGCTTGTTTTTTAAATATGGTTGTAAAGGTTGCTACGTCGCTATCTCCATTTGCTTTGTTAGAAGCAACGATGGACATTGAAAAACAGTTTGGTCGAAAACGAGAAGTTCATTGGGGGCCACGAACGTTAGACCTTGACATTTTGCTATATAATCACGAAAATATTGAAACAGAACAACTTATCATTCCGCATCCGCGTATGTATGAACGGGCGTTTGTATTAATCCCGTTGTTTGAAATAGATGAATCGTTAATTATTCCTTCCGTTCAACGTCCTTTACGTTCGTACGTTGAACAGTTATCGGATCAAGGTGTTCGTATATGGAAAAGTCGCCAAGCGGTGGAGGAACAATTTATGTTAGCAAGAAAGGAGGGAGTTTAATGTTCAAGATCGGAAATGTACAAATTAATAATCCTGTCGTGCTTGCTCCGATGGCAGGCGTATGTAATTCAGCTTTTCGCCTAACTGTAAAAGAGTTTGGTGCAGGGCTTGTTTGTGCAGAGATGGTTAGCGATAAAGCGATTTTATTTAATAATCCAAAAACAATGGGAATGCTCTATATTGATGAGCGTGAAAAACCATTGAGCTTGCAAATTTTTGGTGGAGAAAAAGAAACACTTGTACAAGCAGCTAAATATGTAGATAAGCATACGAATGCGGACATTATTGATATTAACATGGGATGCCCTGTCCCGAAAATTACAAAATGCGATGCGGGGGCAAAATGGCTATTAGATCCAAATAAAATTTATGATATGGTGGCAGCAGTTGTTGATGCCGTAGAAAAGCCTGTAACGGTAAAAATGCGGATTGGTTGGGATGAACATCACATTTATGCTGTTGAAAATGCTCAGGCGGTAGAACGGGCAGGGGGACAAGCTGTGGCTGTTCATGGGCGAACACGCGTGCAAATGTATGAAGGAAAAGCCGATTGGAACGTCATTAAGCAAGTAAAAGAAGCGGTTCGCATCCCTGTTATTGGCAACGGTGATGTCCAGACTCCTCAAGATGCTAAACGAATGTTAGAGCAAACAGGTGTTGACGGAGTGATGATTGGCCGAGCTGCCCTTGGTAATCCTTGGATGATTTATCGCACAGTTCGTTATTTGGAAACAGGTGAGCTCATTCCGGAACCATCAGTACGTGAAAAAATCGAAGTATGCATTTTGCATTTAGATCGTTTGATCGCTTTGAAAAACGAGCATATTGCTGTGAAAGAGATGCGCAAACATGCTGCATGGTACTTAAAAGGTATTCGTGGAAACGCGAAAGTGCGTAACGCGATTAACGAATGTCAGACGCGCAATGAGCTTGTGGCATTACTGATGAATTTTGTCGAAGAAGTTGAGGCAAAAGAAAGTGATGTCGTGATGGAAGTGTAAAACATACTGTCAGTTCATACTGGCAGTATGTCTTAAAAAAATAAAAGGTCATTGGAGTGAACTTTCGTATGTCACATGAAGAATTAAATGATCAGCTATTAGTTCGTCGTGAAAAGTTACATAAATTACGTGAAAAAGGAATTGATCCATTTGGGAAACGATTCGAGCGCACACATAAAGCTGAAGAGTTGTTTGCGCTATACGGTCATTTATCGAAAGAAGAACTTGAGGAGAAACAAATTCATGTTTCTGTAGCCGGTCGCATTATGACAAAGCGCGGCAAAGGAAAAGCTGGATTTGCACATATTCAAGATTTGACGGGGCAAATTCAAATTTATGTACGCAAAGACGATGTTGGCGAAGAACAGTATGAAATTTTTGATACGTCAGATTTAGGGGATATTGTTGGTGTCCAAGGAACAGTATTTAAGACAAAAGTGGGCGAACTTTCTATTAAAGTGCATGCATATGAAATGTTGACAAAATCATTGCGTCCACTTCCTGAAAAGTATCATGGGCTTAAAGATATTGAGCAACGTTATCGCCAACGTTACCTCGATTTAATTATGAATCCAGAAAGTAAAAAAACATTTATTACACGCAGCTTAATCATTCAGTCTATGCGTCGTTACTTAGATCAAAGAGGGTATTTGGAAGTAGAAACGCCGATGATGCATTCGATTGCTGGAGGGGCTGCTGCTCGTCCGTTTATTACGCACCATAATGCTTTAGATATGACGTTGTATATGCGCATTGCAATCGAGTTGCATTTAAAACGTTTAATTGTTGGTGGGCTAGAAAAAGTATACGAAATTGGTCGTGTATTCCGAAACGAAGGCATTTCAACACGCCATAATCCAGAGTTTACAATGCTTGAATTGTATGAAGCTTATGCTGATTACACAGATATTATGAAATTAACAGAAGATATGATCGCGCATATTGCTCAAGAAGTGCTTGGAACTACAAAAATTCAATATGGAGAATATGAAGTAGATTTAACACCTTCTTGGAAACGACTTCATATGGTTGATGCGATTAAAGAATACGTTGGTGTTGACTTTTGGAAGCATATGAGTGATGAAGAAGCTCGTCAACTAGCGAAAGAGCATGGAGTAGAAGTAGCTCCGCATATGACATTTGGTCATATTGTAAACGAATTTTTCGAACAAAAGGTAGAACAACACCTTATTCAACCAACATTTATTTACGGTCATCCGGTTGAAATTTCGCCTTTAGCGAAGAAAAACCCAGAAGACCCTCGCTTTACAGATCGCTTTGAATTATTTATCGTTGCACGTGAGCATGCAAATGCATTTACAGAATTAAATGATCCAATCGATCAACGTGAACGATTTGAAGCGCAATTAAAAGAAAAAGAACAAGGAAATGACGAAGCGCATGAGATGGACGAAGATTTTATCGAAGCGCTAGAGTACGGTATGCCACCAACAGGTGGATTAGGAATTGGTATTGATCGCCTTGTTATGTTGTTAACGAACTCACCATCGATTCGCGATGTGTTGTTGTTCCCTCAAATGCGCCATAAGTAATTGCGAAAGTCCCGAGATGATCGGGACTTTTTTTTAAAAAAAAAGAGAAAAAATATATTGCTAAAAGATAATCAAATATGATATATTACTAATCGTCCGTGTTGAAGATAACACGAAAAAGTAAAAAATAAAAAAGTGTTGACAAGCAAAAACGTAAATGTTATATTAAAAAGGTCGCTTCAAAAGCGACAAGATGTTCCTTGAAAACTGAACGAAGCGAAAAGCGTACAGAAGCTAAGGATAACTTTTCTATGGAGAGTTTGATCCTGGCTCAGGACGAACGCTGGCGGCGTGCCTAATACATGCAAGTCGAGCGGACGAT
>NZ_RXXX01000006.1:0-92666 GCF_011006755.1 Anoxybacillus sp. MB8 | reverse complement strand
TGCCTGTATATTTGTCTTTGTTTTTTGCCCAATCTTTCATCGACTTAAAAAATGATTGCCAATTTTGATGCAACATTCTTAACGTTTGTTGGGCACATTGAGCCATTGGCATCGCTCGATAGTCTGCATCCATCCCTTTTGTTTTCAGCAGCTTGTCTAGCTTGTTGTAAGAAAGATACGTGCCGTGTTGAAAAAACGTTTGCCTGACTTGATAGTTAGCGAAGTTGTACAAGTTTTTTGATCGAAAACAATACTCGTCGAGCATCGGATAATACGGATGGTTTGGATAAATGATGTGCCTTTCCACTCGATTCACGTTGTTCACCTCGCTTTCTCTTTATACTATACATGTTCATAAGAGAACCATGCAATAAGATGTAAAGATAATCACGAAAGAAGTGGGATCTCAAATATATTTTTTCAAATTTTTAATATATTTTTATGATTGAATTAAAAAACAGAACCATATCGCTTTCGTATAATGATGTGAATGATCGATTTTTTTGAAAACGATTACAAAAAATCGATAAAAACTTCTTTGCATATGCGCATAGAAGGTGTATACTATGACATGAAGGGCGGACAATATTTTACAAAAGGTCATGGGAGGTTTACAAATGGTAGCCGAAAAGCATACCAACGAAGAAAAACATGATGTCCTACGAGCGACGCAAATCGTCATACATAGAGCGCTTGAAAAGCTCGGATATCCTGAAGAAGTATACGAGCTGTTAAAAGAGCCGTTGCGCATGTTAACGGTGAAAATTCCGGTGCGCATGGACGATGGCTCAGTGAAAGTGTTTACTGGCTACCGTGCACAGCATAACGATGCGGTCGGTCCAACTAAAGGGGGTATTCGCTTTCACCCGAACGTAACAGAACGCGAAGTGAAAGCACTTTCCATTTGGATGAGTTTAAAATGTGGCATTGTCGATTTGCCGTATGGCGGTGGAAAAGGCGGAATTGTATGTGATCCTCGTACGATGTCATTCCGTGAGCTAGAGAGACTCAGTCGTGGTTACGTTCGCGCCATTAGCCAAATCGTCGGTCCAACAAAAGATATTCCTGCACCCGATGTGTTTACGAATTCACAAATTATGGCGTGGATGATGGATGAATATAGCCGCATTGATGAATTTAACTCACCGGGATTCATTACCGGAAAACCGCTTGTGTTAGGTGGTTCACACGGTCGTGAAACGGCCACGGCCAAAGGGGTTACGATTTGTATTCGTGAAGCAGCGAAAAAGCGCGGCATTGACTTAAAGGGCGCGCGTGTTGTTGTGCAAGGATTCGGTAACGCTGGAAGCTATTTAGCGAAATTTATGCACGATGCGGGAGCGAAAGTGATCGGCATTTCCGATGCATACGGCGGTTTATATGATCCAAACGGTCTTGACATTGATTACTTATTAGATCGTCGCGACAGCTTTGGTACGGTGACGAAACTATTTAAAAATACAATTACAAATAAAGAGCTGCTTGAATTAGATTGTGACATTTTAGTTCCAGCAGCGATTGAGAATCAAATTACAGAAGAAAATGCGCACAACATTAAAGCGAAAATTGTCGTTGAAGCCGCAAACGGTCCGACGACATTAGAAGCGACAGAAATTTTAACAGAACGCGGAATTTTAATAGTTCCTGACGTCCTAGCAAGCGCTGGTGGAGTCACCGTTTCTTACTTTGAATGGGTACAAAACAACCAAGGATATTATTGGACGGAAGAAGAAGTGGAAGAAAAGCTTGAAAAAGTGATGGTAAAAGCGTTCAATAACGTATATGAAACGTCGCAAACACGTCGCGTTGATATGCGTTTAGCTGCATATATGGTCGGGGTGCGGAAAATGGCGGAAGCGTGCCGTTTCCGTGGCTGGATTTAATATTTGCACGAATGCGAAAAATCTCCTATCATTGTATGATAGGAGATTTTTCGTTGAGGTGAGCATCAAGTGAAAAAAGAACAAATCATTATTGTTGGTGGAGGACCGTGTGGATTAGCTGCTGCGATCGCATTACAAAACGCGCACTTTTCACCGCTTGTCATTGAAAAAGGAAATATCGTGAATTCCATATACCACTATCCGACACATCAAACTTTTTTTAGTTCGAGTGACCGGTTAGAAATTGGTGGCGTGCCGTTTATTACAGAAAATCGAAAGCCGAAACGGAATCAAGCGCTTGCTTATTATCGTGAAGTGGTGACGCGAAAAAACATTCGCGTTCATGCGTTTGAAAAAGTAGAGCGTGTCACGAAGCAAGCGGATGGAACGTTCATCATTGAAACGAGCAAAGATACGTACGAAGCAACGTACGTCGTGATTGCGACAGGATATTATGACAACCCAAACTATATGAACGTGCCTGGGGAACATTTGCCGAAAGTGACGCATTATTTTAAAGAAGCACATCCTTATTACAATACAGATTGCGTCGTCATTGGTGGAAAAAACTCAAGCGTCGATGCAGCATTAGAACTCGTGAAAGCAGGGGCGCGCGTCACCGTATTATATCGCGGCTCACAATATTCTTCGAGCATCAAACCGTGGATTTTGCCCGAATTTGACTCGCTTGTACGCCAAGGGGTCATTCAAATGGAATTTAACGCCCATGTGCAAGAAATTACGGAAGACGCGGTTATTTATCGCGTTGGCGATGAAGTGAAGTCAATCAAAAACGATTTCGTTTTTGCAATGACAGGCTATCATCCTGACCATGATTTTTTAAGGAAAATGGGCGTTCATATCGATGCTGAAACAGGGCGGCCGATGTATCATCCAGAAACGATGGAAACGAATGTGGAAGGTATTTTTATTGCCGGTGTCATTGCCGCTGGAAATAACGCGAATGAAATTTTTATTGAAAACGGTCGCTTTCATGGCGATCTAATTGCTGCGTGCATCGCAAAAAGAGAGGGAAAAGTGTCCGAATAATTTTCGGACGCTTTTTTTATTGTTTCTTTTTGTTAACTATAATAAAATATAAGTTAACAAAAAGGAGGGGGAAGAGGATGAGAGGATTTTTTATTACAGGTACAGATACAGATGTAGGGAAAACATTTGTCACCACTTGTATGTTGCGCACCCTGATCGATAAACGTATACGTGCAACGGCTTATAAACCTGTTCAAAGCGGAGCGCAATGGAAAGAGGGAAAATGGATTGCACCTGATGTGGACATGTATCGAAAAATCATCGATGTCACCGATGAAGAAGGATGTACATATATATTGAAAACCCCTTGTTCTCCGCATTTAGCTGCCAAAATCGATGGGGTAACTATAGAGCCGGAACGGATTGTGGCGCATATGCAAAAGCTGCAACAAACGTATGATTTCGTGCTTGTCGAAGGGGCGGGAGGAATTGCTGTTCCGATCGTTGACGAATCATTTCTCGTTGCTCATTTAGCTCAATTGTTATCGCTTCCGCTCATTATCGTTGCGCGAGCGAGCGTCGGAACGATTAACCATACGGTGTTAACGGTGGAATATGCGAAAGCGTTTGGACTGCAAATTGCCGGCATTGTGATGAACGGCTTTTCTACACCGAAAAATGAAATCGAACAAGACAACATACGGATGATTGAAACGATGACAGGTGTTCCGGTGATTGGTGAAATCCCGCATATGACAAGCGTTTCTTATAGTGACATTGTATGGAGAAAGGAATGGTGGCAATGAACGAGTGGATCGAAAAAAGCAAAACATACTTATGGTTGCCGTTTACGCAAATGAAAGATTATGAACAACATCCGCTCGTCATTGAAAGCGGGGAAGGAATTTTTTTAACAGATGTGAACGGAAAAACATATTATGATGGATATTCATCACTTTGGCTCAACGTGCATGGACATCGCAAAAAAGAAATTGATGATGCGATTCGCGCCCAACTTGAGCAAATTGCCCATTCGACGCTTTTAGGCGCGGCGAATATTCCTGCGATTGCATTGGCAGAAAAATTAATTGAATGGACGCCAAGTCATTTGACGCGCGTGTTTTATTCAGATAGCGGAGCGGAAGCTGTAGAAATTGCGCTCAAAATCGCCTTTCAATATTGGCGAAACATCGGAGAACATAAAAAACAAAAATTTGTCACATTGACAAATGGGTATCACGGAGATACAGTCGGCGCCATTAGCGTCGGGGCGATTGATCTTTTTCATACCGTATATGAACCGCTCATGTTTACAAGCTATAAAGCGCCGTTTCCGCTCGTCTATCGCCATTCGAGCAACGATCCAAACGTTGTGCGTGATGAAGCGTTGCACGCATTAGAAACGTTACTAGCCGAACGTCATGAAGAAATTGCTGCAATTATTGTTGAAGGGATGATTCAAGGAGCGGGCGGCATGCATGTCATGCCAGCGGGGTATTTAAAAGGGGTAGAGCAATTATGCCGCCGTTATCACATCTTATTCATTGTCGATGAAGTGGCCACTGGATTTGGACGAACAGGAAAACGATTTGCTATTGAACATGAAGACGTGAAACCGGATATTATGACTGTTGCAAAAGGAATTACAGGTGGTTATTTGCCGATTGCCGCTACGTTGACGACCGAAACGATTTATGAGGCGTTTTATGGCGATTATACGGAGTTTAAAACGTTTTTTCATGGACATTCTTATACAGGAAATCAGCTTGGCTGTGCCGCTGCTTTAGCAAATATACAAATTTTTGAGCGCGAGCGACTCATTGAACAAATAGAGCAAAAAGCTACATTCGTTGCCGAACAGCTCGCATCTTTTACTGAACTGAATCATGTCGGTGATGTGCGACAGCTTGGGCTTATGTGCGGCATCGAGCTTGTGCGCGATCGACATACACATGAACCGTATCCGTGGACGGAACGGATGGGATATAAAACAACGTTAAAAATGAGAGAAAAAGGGATGTTAACACGTCCGCTTGGCGATGTGATCGTCTTCATGCCGCCGTTAGCGAGTACGTTTGAGCAGTTAGAGGCGATGATTGCGATCATGAAAGAGGCGATTATTGAAACGACAGAAAAAAGGGGCTAATTGTCAGCCCCTTATATTTCACCATATATAGGTTCAGGATTTTGAAGTTTCTCCACTTTCTCTTCAATCCCATTTTGCGCATTAATAAAAATGCGGTACGTGTCATCTCCGAGCGTTCCTAAAAACTCATAGCAAAGCACTTCTTGATTCATATTGTTCATAATGATCGCTTTTCTTTCTTCCATAATGGTGACATTTGGGTTCATTTTTTTTCGTGCTTGTTCAATAGAAATAGATGGTTTTGGAATTTTCCGTTCGCGTTTCGACGATAAGTAATCGCGAGCAGAAAAGCCGATAATGTTTCCATCGTCTAATGCAATCTTCATTTTAATGGATTCAGGGTAAATACGAACGCCATCTTTTGCTGTGACGAATGTGAGAACAGCGACATGATCATATTGTGTGCTTTCGTACAATTCGAAGTTGTTGAATTTATGTTGTTTTAAAAACTGAAGCCCGCGCATCGTTGCTTCATTTAAACTAATGTTTTGTTTATTGACGGGGCGGTTTTCAATGACCCAAATCGGATATCCTCCTTTTTCGGTAATATCCATATACGTTTCGCTTTTTGTTTTCGGATGTTTAATCGTTACACTATAAAAAGCATCGCTTGCTCCTTCTCCGCTATGAACGACTTGGATGTCCTCATTTCCTTTTAAACCGAGAAACGTTTTTGCAATTTGCTTTGCTTCTTCTTTTGTAATCTTTTTCCCAGAAATATGTTCAAACCCTTTCGTCCTCTTTTCGATGCTTGTAAACGACGGACCGAAGTCGGTTTCGTTATAAGATTGAACGTTTTTCTCTACCGTTTGAAATCCATCAATAATGGTGTTGTCATTTGGGCGATTGTTTGTCGCAAGCGCTAATTCGACATCCATCCAACGCAAGTTATTTTCTAATACGAGATGCTGTACATTTCGCAACTCTTGTTGAATGTCAGCAGATTTTTTATATAGTTGTTGCAACGTTTTATATTCTTCAGCGTTCAATGGCTGTTTATCTAAATCGCGAATAGCTGCACGGTAGCTGAATGAGCCAATATTAGACAAAAACTCTTCTGTTTTATTGAACGGTAAAAGTGAGAGCGGAAGTTGCCCAACTGTTGCATGTGCTTCTGACGCAAGACGCCACACTTCCGCAAGTGCTGGTGACAGCGATTGGCGGGAATTCATCGCAAGCGTTGTTCCAATTTGATCATGAAGTAAGTCGATTTGATATGTTAAATCATGAAATGCGCGTTGATAATTGTTTTCTGCATGAATTAAAATCGCATTTTTTTGTTGATGCTCGCGATATCCCCAATAGGCTGTGCCAGCAATGCCGATCGATAGTGCTCCAATAAGTAAAATTCGTAGCAAAAAACTCCCCTCCTATTTACAAAAAATATGTTTTCCAATTCGTTTAATTTGCGGACGGCTCCAAATCCACCCGTTTGTCGCTGTATGTGGATTAAAATAATATAACGCTCCGCTTGATGGATCCCATCCGTTTAGCGCATCAAGTACCGCTTTGCGAGACGTTTCGTTTGGGGTGAGCCAAATTTGTCCGTCTGCGACAGCTGTAAACGCTCCTGGCTCAAAAATAACGCCAGCGACGGTGTTTGGAAACGAAGGGCTATTGATGCGATTTAAAATGACTGCGGCAACAGCCACTTGTCCGATATATGGTTCCCCGCGTGCTTCACCGTGTACAGCGTTTGCCATAAGCTGTATATCGTTTTGTGAGAATCCGTTTGGAACGTTTACTGCAGCGGATTTGACGCGCTTTACAGCCATTTGTTTTGTATTTGTCGCTTTTGTAGCAGCGGCTTGATTTTTTTTGTTTGTTTTACGTGCTTTCACTTGTTTGCTTAACGGGACGCCGCCGTAATGAGTAAACGTATGTCCTTTTCGCAAATTGTTATGAACAAATGATTTGTAATATTTTGATGCGCGTACGAGTTTTTGCTTCGTCGTGTCTCCTGCTAACCCATCGACAGGCAATTTAAATTTGTATTGAAAGTTTCTTAGTGCCCAATACGTTCGCCAACCGAACACTCCATCAATTTTCCCTCTGTAAAAGCCGAGATATTGCAATCGTGCTTGTAGTTCAATGACATCATCGCCGACAGCTCCGCGTTGGATGACTTGTTTGGAAAACGCGTGCGCCTGCGATGTATAACTAAATGAAAAAATCAAAAATAAACAAATGAACCATTTGCGCATTGTGACTCCTCCCTTGATGTGTAAACAATACCTTTTGACGCTATTTTTTGTCACAATAACGTTTTTATACATAAGAAAAGCGAAAGGACTTGCATAAATAAAAAAAGCCAAGCGTTACGCCTGGCTTGATGATTGGGTCATCTCGATCGTCATCCCTCTCGCAAGTTTGACTTTTCGCAAAGCGAGCCACCATAAAAAAATCATAAACGGAAGCATGTAATATATCCAACGTTCTTGCGTTAATAAAATATAGTCGTATATGCCGTGAAAGAAAAACGGAAGGAGAAAAGATAACCATATATAGTTTTTTTCTTTTTCAGGTAAACCGAATTTTGCCCTTCCTAAATAAAAGCCCATAATGACACCAAACAACGCATGGCTTGATACAGGTAAAAGAGCGCGCGTAACCGCAAATTCAACGCCATTTGCAAATAAATATAAAATGTTTTCAAGCGTAGCAAATCCGAGCGATACACTTACTCCGTAAACGATGCCGTCATATGGCTCGTTAAATTCCCGATGGTCATAAATCGCATAGTAAAACACAAACCATTTAAAAAACTCTTCTAGCAAACTTGTTGATAAAAACGCTTCAACAAAGGCGTTTGGGAGCATATGCTCAACTTTTAATACGTGTTGAATAAACATGAGTGGAAACACTAAAAACGTACCGTATAAAAACATGCGTAAAACGAGTGATAACGGTTCCGTTTCGTATTCATCTTTTAAATAAAAATAACTGAGCAGCGCTAATCCGGGAGCAATCCCTGCAGAAATAATAGCCCACATCATTTTTTCCTCGTTCCCAATTCTTTTCTTTTCATTTTGATGGTATCATGTTATTGTCAAATTGAAAATGCTATGAGGTGTATTTTTCAATAAAGAAAGAACTGTTTTTAGCGAGGGGGATTTACACGTTGATTAAAATAGGGGTGCCGTTAACGCTTGAACCGAAATATAGCGAAAAAATGGAAAAATATAAATGTAAAGTAGCAGAAATGGAAGAAGGGAAAATTTACATTGATTATCCGATTGATATGAGCACGAATCGCACCGCATTTTTGCTCGACGGAACGCAATTAAAAGTAAGTTTTGTCGGGGAAGATGAAGCGGTTTATGCGTTTGAAGCAGAAGTGTTAGGCCGAACAAAGCGCAATATTCCGCTTCTTATTTTGTCATATCCTGGAGATCAGCATCTTATTCGTATTCAACGTCGTCAGTTTTTACGTGTCGATGCGATTGTAGATGTTGCTGTTCATCCGCTCAATGACGAATTTGCCCCGTTTACGACCGTTACAAGTGATATCAGTGCGGGTGGTGCAGCCATTGTATTGCCAAACAATGAAACAGGGGTAAAACATGGGATGACGATTGACATTTGGCTCGTGCTCCATATGCGTTCAGGAGATTATCACTATTTACATTTTCCTGCACGCGTTGTTCGCATTTTTGAAGAAAATGTTTTAAAAGCCTCTTTAGAATTTTTGGAAGTGAACGATGTAGATCGTCTGACATTGATTCGTTACAGCTTTGAAAAACAGCTGGAAACGAGGAAAAAAGAACAGTTGGACGCATAAATATAGCCGTTTTCTCCCATAATAAAAATAAAAAAATTAGAGAGGGAGAAACGAATGAAGACAATTGAACGAATGTTATGGAAGCTAGCGATCATTCAATTTATTTTTTTATTTATTGCTCAGTTTGTCGTTTCTTATTCGTCCATTGCTCCTTATATTGTGAAAGTCATTCATTACGAAGGGGTAATGAAAAATTCCGCTACGAAAACGATTGAAACATTCGACCAACGATAAACGGTATGATACAATATAAGAAGCAGGAGTGTTCCTGCTTTTTTGTTGAAAACAAAACGATGTATAGGAGGCAGTATGGAAAAGAAAATTTCGATCGCGATTGACGGACCGGCAGCTGCTGGAAAAAGCACGGTCGCGAAACGGTTAGCTGAAGCATTATCTTACGTTTATATTGATACAGGAGCGATGTATCGCGCCTTAACATATTGCGCTCTTCAGCGCGGAGTAGATGTTCATAATGAAAAACAATTAATGAACGTCCTTCATGATACATATATTGAATTAAAGCCGTCTCCAATCGGACAGCTTGTATTGGCAAACGGTGAAGATGTAACGGAGGCGATTCGAAAAAACGATGTGACAAACAACGTATCGTATGTCGCTAAACATCCGGCAGTGCGAGAAGAAATGGTAAAACGCCAACGTGAGCTAGGGCAGCATGGCGGTGTTGTGATGGACGGTCGCGATATTGGTACGCACGTGTTGCCACACGCTGAAGTAAAAATTTTTTTGCTCGCCTCTGTGGAAGAACGGGCAAAACGTCGTCATGAAGAAAACGTGGCGCGTGGCATCCCTTCTAATTTAGAGCAACTCAAAGAAGAAATTGCTCAGCGTGATCGAATTGACTCTGAACGTAGTGTCGCTCCGTTAAAAAAAGCAGAAGACGCCATTGAAATTGATACAACATCGCTATCCATTGATGAAGTTGTTGATCGCATTATGCGTATTGTTCAAGAAAGGGTGAAGGGGTAGTGAGTTTTTACACGTTTGCCCGCGCGCTCGTGAAACAAGTGCTTACTCCACTGTATCGTATTGAAGTTAGTGGAGTCGAACATATTCCAAAAGAAGGTGCGGTTATCATTTGCGCGAATCATATTAGCAACTTAGATCCGCCGGTTGTTGGTATTACATGTCCGCGCCCGGTTCATTTTATGGCAAAAGAAGAACTGTTTCGCACCCCTATCGTTAAACAACTCGTCTCTCGCTTGCATGCGTTTCCCGTTCGTCGCGGAATGGGTGATCGCGAAGCGTTGCGAACAGGATTAGCTTTATTAAAAGAGAAACATGTACTCGGGTTATTTCCTGAAGGAACGCGAAGTAAGGATGGAAAGTTGAAAAAAGGGCTAGCGGGGGCAGGATTTTTTGCATTGCGTAGCGATGCGGTTGTCGTGCCTTGTGCGATTGTCGGTCCTTATCGTATTGGAAAAAAGTTAAAAGTTGTATACGGTGCCCCAATTGACTTTACACCATGGCGAGAAAGAAAAGCGAGTGCCGATGAAGTGACGGCCGTGATTATGGAACATATTCAACAACTTTTACATGAACATCAATAGTTATGACTTGACAAAATGAATGTTTTAATACAGATTAGTAAAAAAGGAAGTTTTTTCTTTGTGTCAAATGGACGAGCATATTGTTGTTCGCCCATTGAACATATATTTCTGTCGTCGAGCAGGTGTGGAGTGTAAGGAGGTATTCACTATGGAAGAGATGAATCAAGTCGATGTGCGCGTCTATGAAGTAGGCGACACAGTGAAAGGTCAAGTAACGAAAGTAGAAGACAAACAAGTGCTCATTGATGTGGAAGGAAGCAAGCTTGTCGGCATTATCCCGATCAGCGAGCTATCAAGTCTTCATATCGAAAAAGCAAGCGATGTTCTGTCAGTCGGAGATGCAGTCGTCGCCAAAGTGAAAAAAGTAGAAGATGAAGCGCTTATTTTATCGAAAAAAGCAGCAGATGCAGAACAAGCATGGGAAGTGCTTGAGCAAAAGCTTGCAAACGGTGAAACGTTTGATGTAGTCGTGAAAGATATTGTAAAAGGTGGGCTCGTTGCGGATGTCGGTGTTCGCGCATTTATCCCGGCGTCGCTTGTGGAAAAAGATTTTGTCGAGGATTTCTCAGACTATAAAGGACGTACATTAACTGTAAAAGTAGTTGAGCTCGATCGTGAAAAAAATCGCGTTGTTTTATCACATCGGGCGGTTGTAGAAGAAGAAGAGGCAGCGAAAAAGAAAGCCGCATTACAGTCGATTCAAGTTGGTCAAGTGCTTGAAGGAACAGTCGTGCGCATGACGAACTTTGGCGTATTCGTCAATATCGGCGAGGTTGATGGTCTCGTACATATTTCTCAACTTGCCCATACGCGTGTAGATCATCCGTCAGACGTTGTAAAAGAAGGCGATGTCGTCAAAGTAAAAGTGCTTGCGATTGATGAAGAAAGCGGTCGCGTTTCCTTGTCTGTTAAAGCAGCATTGCCAGCTCCTTGGGATGGAATTGAACAAAAAATAAAAGAAGGCGATGTATTAGAAGGGACAGTGAAACGTTTAGCTCCATTTGGAGCATTCGTTGAAGTATTGCCGGGCGTTGAAGGTCTCGTTCATATTTCGCAAATTTCAACAAAGCATATCGGCACGCCGCATGAAGTGCTAAAAGAAGGCGATATCGTCAAAGTGAAAGTGCTTGCAGTAAGCGAACAAGAAAAACGATTATCGTTAAGCATTCGGGAATTGCTTGAAGAAGATGTAGAAGAAGACTATCGTGAATATACAACTTCAACAGAGACGACGACAGGATTTCAAATTGGTGAAGTCATCGGAGAACAGTTAAAAAAATTAAAATAAACGGTGATCGCAGTGGAACGTGCAAAACGAAAACTACAACATATTGAATATGCGCTCTCAACGGGACAACGTCGCTTGCACGGGTTTGAAGATATTACGTTTGTGCATAATAGCTTGCCGAATATTTCCACTGCTCATATCGACTTACAAACAAAAATCGGCGAACTTTCTTTCCGTTCGCCGATTTTTATTAATGCGATGACAGGTGGCGGAGGCGAAGAAACGACAAAAATTAACGAGCAGCTCGCTTATGTTGCGAACGAATGTGGCATTGCGATGGCTGTTGGTTCACAAATGGCCGCTTTAAAAGATGAACGAGAGCGACAATCGTTTACAATTATTCGCCAAGTCAATAAACGTGGCATTGTATTTGCCAACTTAGGTAGCGAAGCAACGGTTGAACAAGCAAAACGAGCGATCGATATGATCGAGGCGAATGCCCTTCAAATTCATTTAAACGTCGTTCAAGAGCTCGTTATGCCTGAAGGCGATCGCAATTTTTGTGGAGCTCTTTCACGCATTGAACAAATTGTGTCTGCTGTTGATGTACCTGTTATCGTAAAAGAAGTCGGATTTGGAATGAGTAAAGAAACGGCGCGACAGTTAGAAAACGTAGGGGTATGTGCCGTTGATGTCGGAGGTTTTGGAGGCACAAATTTTGCGCAAATTGAAAACAAGCGACGCGAAAAACAGCTCGCTTATTTTAACGAGTGGGGAATCACGACGACGGCATCTATTGCGGAAGTAGCAGCGGAAGTTCAACGCATTCGTATCATTGGGAGCGGAGGGGTGCAAAATGCGCTTGATGTGGCGAAATGTATTGCACTCGGCGCTTCCGCGGTAGGAATGGCTGGCTATATGTTGCGCCTTCTGATCGAGCAAGGAGTGGAAGCGTTAATTGCCGAAATCCATCAGTTGCACGAAGATTTAACACTCATCATGACCGCGCTCGGTGCTCGAACGATTGCTGATTTGCAAAACGTTCCGCTCGTCGTTACGGGAGCAACATATCATTGGTTGCGGGAGCGTGGCATTGAAACGACCCGTTATAGCCAACGATAACGGAGAAAGGTGTCCTCTCTAGGACACCTTTTCCTATGTTTATATTTACTGTTCTGTTTTTGTACTTCCTTTAAAATTTTTTGCTGGATCTCGATCGGACTCGACACGACGCGATTGCTTTAATTTTTTTTCTTGGCGATCTTTCCCCATTTTCATCCCTCCTTAGTCCTTTATTTTCTCCATTCCCTTTTTTCGCATACAAAGATTAAATTTTTAAAAATAAGACATAATGGAAAGTGGAGGTGTTATGGTTGGAAGGAGGTTATTTTTATTGGCTTTCTTGGTTTTTATGGATTGTTTATACGTTTTTCGCTCCGAAAAATCATGTTCGTTTCCGCATTTGCCTATATAGTTTATTGTTAATTACGCTATCTGTGCATGAGATAACGATTTATTCGTTTCACATTTCATTTGCTTACATACTGATGTTGATTGTTAGTTACTCTTTTGTCATGAAACAAACAGGAACGGCATTTATTTATTTTTCCTTTGCGAGTGCGAGTGTTACGATGTTGTATGCTGCGTTTCATTTTTTATTATTGTTCGATCCGGTTTGGGTGTTTGTTGAAGCGACATGGTTGCTTGCATTTGCGCTTTTGTTTGCTTCATTTGCGCTATATCGATCATTTTATGAACGTTTACTTGTTTTGACGGTCGGATGCTGTCAAGGTGATTTTTTGTATGCGTTTGTGTTAAAACAATTTTCTTTTCCGCATTCGATTGGTTCCCTTTCCTTTTTAGATGGATGGGCGTTAGCAACCGTATGTTTATTTTTATGGAAATGGCTCGAACAGTTACCGATATATATCGATGCACGATTTCAAAAGCGAGCAAAGGAGGCTAATACGTGAACGAATATACGTATCCTATTTTATTTGGTGTAACCGTTGGTGTGTTAACGAGATTATACTTATTAAAAACAGATTATCGTCAATATCCGACGTATTTACATGGGAAAATTATTCATATTGCTTTAGGTTTTATTGCAGCAGGGCTTGGGACGATTGCAGTGCCTGCCATTATGGAAAAAGAGTTTGCTGCCATTACATTTTTAGCGCTCGCCGCCTCACAGTTTCGTGATGTGCGCAATATGGAGCGAAATACGTTAAATGAGCTTGACCAGTATGAACTCGTCCCGCGCGGAAAAACGTATATTGAAGGAATTGCGATTGTTTTTGAAGGAAGGAACTATTTAGTTATTTTCGCGTCATTCTTAAGCACGTTCGCTTATTTAGTTTGTAATATATGGCTTGGAATTGTTGCGGCAGCGATTGCCTTTATTGTTGCTCGTAAACTGATGTCTGGCAGCCGGCTCGGCGATATTGTTGAAGTAGAATACGTGAAGCCGCATTTCAAAGGAGCGGGATTATACGTTGACAATATTTATATTATGAACATCGGTTTAGAAGCGCGGCGAGAAGAAATTTTACGGTATGGCATGGGATTTATTTTAAAACCGAAAAACTTTAATGCTCGCTCAACAATCGCTAATCTCGGACAACGTCAAGCGATTTTACACGATATTTCAACGGCATTAGGCGTATACCGCGATTCAGGCACACCAGCGCTTGTGCCGCTTGCGAAACGCGATTTAGATGATGGGCGAGTTGGTATTTTTATTTTGCCTCAAGAAAAAGATGTTGAAAAAGCAAAAGCGATCATTCGCAATGTACCGACGTTAGAAAATGCGATTCGCATGCCGACGAAATCTGAAACGAATCAAGCGGGGAGGGTGTTACGATGACTGTAGAAAAAATGATTTTAGCCGTCATTACAACGTCACCACATAAAGTAGCTGGTGGCGTCACGTTCGTTTGTGAAAACGATGAAGAAATGCAACGAATCGCAGCGAATTTAGAAGCGATTTTAGACGGAATTGCCCATGCGCTAAGCGACGATTTGCTCATTATTGTGAAACATTGATTTTTTTGATAAAATGGGAAAGCTAGACCCTTCAGTCGAAGGGCTTCTTTTTTGTTCGGGTTTCGAATTTTAGTGAAGGAGTGTGAGAATATGACGAAACCAGTTGTAGCAATCGTTGGTCGTCCAAACGTCGGAAAGTCGACGATTTTTAACCGCATTGTCGGGGAACGCATTTCGATTGTAGAAGATATACCGGGAGTGACACGCGACCGGATTTATAGTAGCGCAGAATGGTTAAATACAACGTTTAACATTATTGATACAGGCGGCATTGACATTGGTGATGAGCCGCTATTAACGCAAATTCGTCAACAAGCCGAAATTGCGATCGATGAAGCGGATGTAATCATCTTCATGACAAATGGTCGGGACGGTGTCACAGCAGCAGATGAAGAAGTGGCGAAAATTTTATATCGTTCCAATAAGCCAGTCGTTTTGGCAGTAAACAAAATTGATAATCCAGACATGCGTGAAAACATTTACGATTTTTATACGCTCGGATTCGGAGAGCCGATTCCGATTTCCGGCACGCACGGATTAGGGATCGGAGATTTGTTAGATGCCGTCGTTGCCCATTTTCCAAAACGCGAAACGAAACAATACGACGCGGATGTCATTAAGTTTTGTTTAATTGGTCGTCCAAATGTCGGGAAATCCTCGCTTGTGAACGCCATTTTAGGCGAAGAACGGGTCATTGTGAGCGATATGGCAGGAACGACGCGCGATGCGATCGATACGACATTTAAGCGCGACGGGCAAGAATATGTCATTATTGATACAGCAGGGATGCGCAAAAGAGGAAAAGTGTATGAAAGCACCGAAAAATATAGTGTGTTGCGCGCGTTAAAAGCGATTGAGCGTTCCGATGTTGTGCTTGTCGTCATTAACGCAGAAGAAGGAATTATTGAACAAGATAAAAAAATTGCAGGATATGCGCATGAAGCGGGTCGTGGTGTCGTGATCGTTGTGAATAAATGGGACGCGATTGAAAAAGATGAAAAGACGATGAACGAATTTGAGAAAAAAATTCGCGATCATTTCCAATTTCTTGACTATGCGCCTATTGTATTCGTATCTGCGAAAACGAAACAACGATTGCACAAGTTACTTCCAGTCATTCAAATGGTTAGTGAAAATCACGCGATGCGCGTTCAAACGAACGTATTAAATGAAGTGCTCATGGATGCAGTGGCGATGAATCCGACACCAACGCATAACGGACAACGATTAAAAATTTATTACATGACGCAAGTAGCGGTAAAGCCACCAACGTTCGTTGTATTCGTCAACGATCCGGAATTGATGCATTTCTCATACGAACGCTTTTTAGAAAACCGAATTCGCGATACGTTCGGATTTGAAGGAACGCCAATTAAAATTATTGCACGCCCACGAAATTAAGGGGGGATAACATGGTTACTGTATTAGGTGCAGGTAGTTGGGGCACAGCTTTAGCGATCGTTCTTGCTGATAACGGACATCACGTTCGGCTATGGGGACAACGTCAAGAACAAATAGATGAAATAAATGAAAAACATACGAACGAAAAATATTTGCCGAATATTCATCTCCCTGAGGCGATTGTTGGTTATACCGATCTTGCCCAAGCGCTTGAAGGGGTTGAAACAGTTGTATTAGCCGTTCCGACAAAAGCGATTCGCGAAGTGTTGCAGCGTGTTCGTGCGTGCTTGAAACAGCCAATTACAATCGTCTCCGTTAGTAAAGGAATTGAACCGGATACACATAAACGCATTTCAGAAATTATTGAAGAAGAAATGGCAGAACAATTGAAAGATGTCGTCGTTTTATCAGGTCCAAGTCATGCGGAGGAAGTAAGTTTACGCCATCCAACGACCGTGACGGTGTCATCAAAAAATATGGAAGCAGCGGAACGCATTCAAGATTTATTTATGAATCATCAATATTTCCGCGTATATACAAACCCAGATTTAATTGGCGTAGAAATTGGAGGGGCGTTAAAAAATATTATTGCGCTAGCTGCTGGAATTACGGATGGACTTGGTTATGGGGATAATGCAAAAGCAGCGCTTATGACGCGCGGACTTGCGGAAATGGCTCGTCTCGGTAGCCGTCTCGGTGCCAATCCGCTCACATTTGCAGGGTTGACTGGCATCGGTGATTTAATTGTTACGTGTACAAGCGTCCATTCACGCAACTGGCGTGCGGGCAATTTGCTTGGAAAAGGATATGCGCTTGATGATGTGCTAGCAAATATGGGAATGGTCGTTGAAGGTGTGCGAACGACAAAAGCGGCCTATCAGCTAGCGAAAAAAATGAATGTGGACATGCCGATTACAAATGCACTTTACGATGTTTTGTTTAACGGAAAAGATGTGAAAAGTGCGGTCGATTCGCTTATGGCGCGCGGGAAAACGTCAGAACTTGAAGATTTAGCGAACATTTCGTTATAATTTTCTTTGAAATAGGCATGTGAAGAGAGCTTTGTTATGCATGTTGCATACAATGCTATGAAAACATTCTCAGACTCGAATGGATGGTGCATGTTTAGTCATCGTCTGAAGTAAAGAAGCCCCGCTTTACTTCAGCTTTTTTATGCAGCAATTAAGAGAAAGCGAGGGAGAGGAATGTCACCAGGTCTTTTAAAAATGTGGATTTCGTTAACAGGAATCGGTTTAATGTTTATTGCTGTATTTTCGATTTATTTTAGTCGATATAAGGTGAAACATAAGGCGGTAAAAATCGTTTTAGCGACGATTGCATACATAAGTATGATCATCGCTGGCCTTATTATTGTATTTGTCGTATTTAGCGGGCCGGTGCAAGAATAGAAGGATGGATGAATGATGAAAAAGTGGCTATTTTTCGTAATGATCGTTGTCGTGTCCGTATTATTATCTGGGTGTTTATATCCGCAAGAGCGGCTAACGCAAAACCAAATTCCATATAAAGAACAAGTCGAACGTGTTCAACAAGCAGTCAATGAATATCGGCAAGCGACAGGCGGTTTGTTACCTATTAAAACGCGAGATATGTCTACGCCCATTTATCAAAAATATCCGATTGATTTCAATTTACTTGTGCCGCGATATATGGCTGAACCACCGGGCAATGCGTTTGAAAGCGGTGGCGTATATCAATACGTTCTTGTCGATGTAGAAACAAATCCGACGGTAAAATTGCTAGATTTGCGTGCGGCGGAAGCCATTCGCGATTTGAAGTTGCGCATTCGCATGTATCAAGACGCCCATGGTTATCCGCCGTTTAAAGACGTGCTCGCTAAAGGGGTATTTACGCTCGATTATAAAAAACTTCGTTTAGACGCCCCGCCTCACGTCGTGAGCCCATACTCGGGGAAAAACCTTCCGCTCATTATTGACGGCAAGGGAGAAATTTATATCGACTACCGTATGGATTTGTATGAAAAATTGCAATCAGAAGCGCATCACTATCGCTATGGAGATGATATTCGCGACTTGCTTGTCAAGCATTCGCTTTTTGTTCCTGCTTATTCCCTTCCCTACACGATTGATGAAAAGAAAAAAGAACCTATTTTTCTTGTGAAATAAGTCATGATCCCTTCTCTAAGCAAATACATTTTAGAGAAGGGATTTTTTTTAGTCATAAACAATTAGGACAACGACATATGCATATAGTGTCCTCATATGTTTTAAATATAAGGGAGGGAAGGCAGTTGGAAAAGGTCGATCTTTTTAAAGATATTGCTGAACGAACAGGCGGAGATATTTATTTAGGAGTGGTCGGCGCCGTTCGAACAGGCAAATCAACATTTATTAAAAAGTTTATGGAACTTGTTGTCATTCCGAATATTCAAAACGAAGCAGATAAAGCTCGGGCGCAAGATGAACTGCCACAAAGCGCAGCAGGAAAAACAATTATGACGACAGAGCCAAAGTTTGTTCCAAATCAAGCGGTAAAAGTAAAAGTAGACGATGGATTAGAAGTCAATATTCGCCTCGTTGATTGTGTCGGCTATACCGTACAAGGGGCAAAAGGATTTGAAGATGAAAATGGGCCACGCATGATTCATACGCCGTGGTATGAAGAGCCAATTCCATTTCAAGAAGCCGCTGAAATTGGTACGCGCAAAGTCATTCAAGAGCATTCGACGATCGGTGTTGTCATCACAACGGATGGCTCGATTGGAGAAATTCCGCGCGAAAACTATGTGGAAGCGGAAGAACGTGTGGTCAATGAATTAAAAGAAGTGGGTAAGCCGTTTATCATGATTATTAATACCGTTCGTCCACAACATCCGGAAACAGAAACATTGAAGCAACAATTAAGTGAAAAATACGATATTCCAGTATTAGCGTTAAGTGTGGAAGGAATGCGTGAAGCGGATGTATACCAAGTGCTTCGTGAAGCATTGTATGAATTCCCGGTGTTAGAAGTGAATGTGAATTTACCGAACTGGGTCATGGTTTTGCGCGAAAATCATTGGTTGCGTGAAAGCTATCAAGAGGCGGTGCGCGATACAGTAAAAGATATTAAGCGCTTGCGTGATGTCGATCGCGTCGTTCAACAATTTAGTGAGTACGATTTTATTGATGAAGCTCGTTTGGCTGGCATTGAAATGGGGCAAGGGATTGCGGAAATTGACTTATATGCCCCAGACGAACTGTACGATCAAATTTTAAAAGAAGTTGTCGGCGTAGAAATTCGCGGGAAAGATCATTTGTTGCAATTAATGCAAGATTTCGCTTATGCGAAGGCAGAATACGACCAAATTGCCGATGCGCTCCGCATGGTGAAACAAACGGGCTATGGCATTGCTGCTCCATCACTTTCTGATATGAGCTTAGATGAACCGGAAATTATTCGCCAAGGATCACGTTTTGGTGTGCGCTTAAAAGCGGTAGCACCTTCTATTCATATGATTAAAGTCGATGTCGAATCGGAGTTTGCACCGATCATCGGAACAGAAAAACAAAGCGAAGAACTCGTCCGTTACTTAATGCAAGATTTTGAGGACGATCCGCTTTCGATTTGGAACTCAGATATATTTGGCCGCTCGCTCAGTTCGATCGTTCGTGAAGGCATTCAAGCAAAGCTTGCTCTCATGCCTGAAAATGCGCGTTATAAACTAAAAGAGACGTTAGAGCGCATCATCAATGAAGGATCCGGTGGACTCATTGCCATCATCTTATAAAAAGACTCCATTTGGGGTCTTTTTTGCTTTTAGGCGAAAATTTTCTCTTGCAGTGAAAAAGAGCAATATGATAATCTTTATTCAGAAAATGTTAGGCTCCTTGGAGAATAATAGGCAAATTGCATGATTTTGCTGAAAAAATGTTGAATTATGAGCAAGAATCAGTTAATATAAGGCGTGTTAATGTATAGAAACAATAGAAAGTGTAAACAACTGAATATCATACATACAATTTGGGAGGAGGTGAATGGCATGAACAAAACGGAATTAATTAATGCGGTAGCTGAAGCAAGCGGTCTTTCTAAAAAAGATGCATCTAAAGCAGTTGATGCTGTTTTTGACGCGATTACAGAAGCGCTTAAAAACGGTGATAAAGTGCAATTAATCGGTTTTGGTAACTTCGAAGTGCGTGAGCGTGCGGCGCGCAAAGGACGCAACCCGCAAACAGGAGAAGAAATCGAAATTGCTGCAAGCAAAGTTCCTGCTTTCAAACCTGGGAAAGCGTTAAAAGATGCTGTAAAGTAAGAAATTACATACAGCCAAGAGGTAGCCGGTTGCGAGCTACCTCTTCTTTTTTGCCTTTTTTCATCTTTATATGCTAGAATCGGATTACGTGAAGTTGAATGCTAGGAGGATGCAACAAATGAATGTAGAACAAATCGAACAGGCGGTCCGTTTAATTTTAGAAGCGATTGGCGAAGATCCGAATCGCGAAGGATTGCTCGATACACCGAAGCGAGTGGCGAAAATGTATGCAGAAGTGTTTTCAGGCTTGAATGAAGATCCAAAAATACATTTGCAAACGGTGTTTAGTGAAGATCATGAAGAGCTTGTCCTCGTTAAAGATATTCCGTTTTATTCTATGTGTGAACATCATCTCGTTCCGTTTTTCGGTGTGGCTCATGTCGCATACATTCCGCGTGGCGGCAAAGTGACAGGGTTAAGCAAACTCGCGCGAACAGTCGAAACAGTGGCGCGACGTCCGCAGTTGCAAGAACGAATTACAGCAACGGTAGCTGATGCGATTATGGAAACGCTCGAGCCGCATGGAGTGATGGTTGTTGTTGAGGCAGAACATATGTGCATGACGATGCGCGGCGTGAAAAAACCAGGAGCGAAAACGGTCACAACTGCTGTGCGTGGAACGCTTGCAACAGATGAGAAAGCACGTGCTGAAATATTAGCGCTTATTAAGTAGGAGGGATCATGATGCAAGGAGATTATGTCGTCATTAAAGCGTTAGAGGACGGAGTGAACGTCATTGGATTGACACGCGGTTCAGATACGCGTTTCCATCATTCAGAAAAGCTTGATCAAGGAGAAGTGCTTATTGCGCAATTTACAGAGCATACATCAGCGATCAAAGTGCGCGGAAAAGCGCTTATTCAAACGCAGCACGGTGAAATTCAATCCGATGCGAAAAATCATCGTTAACGTAAAGGCAGTTTATGATATAATAAAGTTTGAGTTTTTGGGAAGCAAGGGTGATGAGTCATGGATATGCAACAGCAAATGGAACAAGTACGAACGCGCATTCAACGGGCAATTGCCCATTCGTATGTCGATCGCTATATACAACCACGCATCGTAGATGAAGATCGCATATCGTTTGCTCTTTCTATGCTACGTTCGGCTCAAGTGGACGCAAACATCGCACTCGATTATGTGTTTGCCATGATGCTCATTCAGCTCGCCCTTGACACCCATGATGAAATAGATGAGCAACAAACGATGCAACAAAAGCAATTAACAGTGCTAGCAGGAGATTTGTATAGCGGATTGTATTACGAGTTTTTAGCGCGACGACGTGACATTTCACTCATTCGTCGCTTTGCTGAAGCGATTAAAGAGATCAATATACAAAAAATTCGTTTACAGCAACTATCTCCGAACGATCTCGAGCGCTTTCATTGCATCGGTGTCATCGAGTCCGCCTTGCTTTGTAAGCTTGCAGAGCATGTTCATGCTGACGAATGGGGAGAATTAGCATATTACTTGTTCTCGCTAAAGCGCATGCATCGTGATGGAGCGACATCAGGAGCGTCAATGGATTATATCGACCACTGTAAGCGGAAACTACAAGATCTTCTTCCGTTTCATATAGATGAAGAGGTAAAAGAGCGGTTTTCTCATCTCCTCGCTTGATTTCAGTTGAAAGAAGGGGATTTTTATGCAACAGTCGAAAGAAGAACGTGTTCATCGCGTATTTGAAAAAATTTCAGATCATTATGATCGTATGAACTCAGTCATTAGCTTTAAACGTCATGTCGCATGGCGCAAAGATACGATGAGACGAATGAATGTACAAAAAGGAGCGAAAGCGCTCGATGTCTGTTGTGGAACAGCAGATTGGACGATTGCATTAGCGGAAGCGGTCGGACCGAGTGGCGAAGTGTACGGGCTTGATTTTAGTCGCAATATGTTAAAAGTCGGAGAAGAAAAAGTGAAAGAACGAGGGTTTCAACATGTGACGCTCGTGCACGGAAATGCGATGAGCTTACCGTTTCCTGACAACACGTTCGACTATGTGACGATTGGTTTCGGATTGCGTAACGTTCCCGACTATATGACCGTATTAAAGGAAATGTATCGTGTCGCAAAGCCAGGCGGAAAAGTGGTTTGTTTAGAAACGTCACAACCAACGCTCATCGGTTTTCGACAACTGTACTACGCATATTTTCGTTACATCATGCCTTTTTTTGGGAAAATTTTCGCAAAAAGTTATGAAGAATACTCATGGTTGCAAGAGTCGGCACGTGAATTTCCGGGAATGGACGAGCTAGCAGACATGTTTCGCCAAGCCGGTTTCGTACGCGTACAAGTGAAACCGTATACGTTCGGAGTGGCAGCGATGCATCTCGGATATAAACCTGATGGACGTTAAGGTGAATAGTGATGAAGCTAAAAGCGATGTATTCGTTTTTAAACGGAGATTTAAACCGAATTGAAGAACAACTAAAAATGACGGTGCAAACGTCTGATCCGCTCGTCAATGAAGCATCGTTACATTTGCTTGAGGCGGGCGGAAAGCGCATTCGTCCGGTTTTTGTTTTACTTGGTGGACAGTTTGGCACATATCATTTCGAGAAAATGAAACGGGTAGCTGTCGCTCTTGAACTCATTCATATGGCTTCTCTTGTCCATGACGATGTCATTGATGGCGCGATGTTGCGACGTGGAAAAGAGACGATTCAAGCGAAATGGGGCGACCAATTTGCGATGTACGTTGGGGACTATTTGTTCGCTCGAGCGCTTGAACAAATGTGTGAAATTGATGATCCGGTTGCCCATCATATTTTAGCGAAAACCATCGTCGAAGTATGTCGTGGGGAAATTGAACAAATTAGCGACAAATATCGCTTTGACCAAAATTTGCGTCGCTATTTACAGCGAATCAAAAGAAAAACAGCTTTACTTATTGCGGCAAGCTGTCAGCTTGGCGCCGTCGTGGCAGGGGCGCCTGAAGCGGTTCATAAAAAGCTATACTGGTTTGGTTATTACGTTGGGATGTCTTTTCAAATTACAGACGATATTCTTGATTTTATCGGAACAGAAAAACAGCTCGGCAAACCAGCAGGCAGCGACTTATCGCAAGGGAATGTGACGCTCCCTGTTTTGTATGCGATGAAAGAGCAAGCAGTAAAAGAACAAATTATGCGAGTAAACGAACATACAACAAGTCATGAAATGGCGCATGTAATTGATGGGATTAAGCAAACAAACGCCATTGAGAAATCGTACGAACTCGGAGATCGTTACTTGCAAAAAGCGCTTCACACATTACAAAAGTTGCCGCGCAACCGCGCTTGGACAGCATTGTATAACATTGCGAAATATATCGGAAAACGAAAATATTAGACGGATGAAAAGAAAAAATTAAATCGTTTTCATGGCGAATATTGCTAATTTTCATATAAGGTGATATAATTGCGGAGGAGTGAATTCCAATACATAACGTATCAGGGGTGGAGAATTCGTCATGGAAAGAACATTTCTAATGGTCAAACCAGATGGGGTACAACGCGGTGTCATTGGTGACATCGTTGCGCGTTTTGAGCGCAAAGGCTTTCAGCTTGTAGGTGCAAAGCTTATGCAAGTATCGCGCGAGCTTGCTGAACAACATTACGCAGAGCATAAGGAGCGCCCGTTTTTTGGTGAACTTGTTGAATTTATTACGTCCGGTCCAGTATTCGCGATGGTATGGGAAGGCGAAAACGTCATTGCTACAGCTCGTCAAATGATGGGCAAAACAAACCCGCAAGAAGCGTTGCCTGGTACAATTCGTGGCGACTTCGGTTTAACGGTCGGAAAAAATATTATTCACGGTTCTGACTCAAAAGAAAGCGCAGCGCGCGAAATTCAACTATTTTTCAAAGAAGAAGAGCTCGTTTCTTACAGCAAACTGATGAACGAGTGGATATACTAATAAAAAGGTAGGCATACGCCTATCTTTATTTTTTTATTCCTGTTTTTTCACATTTTCGTTATACTGTATTTATGAAAGAAAAGGAAGAGGAGTTTTTTGTATGAGTGATTATCAACAATTTATTGCAAACGTGAAACGAAAAACAGGTATTGATTTAGCGCTGTATAAAGAAGCGCAAATGAAGCGGCGCTTAACTTCCCTATACGAAAAAAAAGGATTTAAAAATTTCGATGAATTTTTTCGGGCGATGAATCATGATCAAGCGTTGTTTCATGAATTTTTAGATCGCATGACGATTAATGTATCTGAATTTTTCCGCAATGTGAAACGATGGGAAGTGCTTGAAAAGAAGATTATTCCAAAACTTCTTGAAAAAAATAAACGTTTAAAAGTATGGAGCGCTGCTTGCTCGACAGGAGAAGAGCCGTATACGTTGGCCATCATTTTGTCCAAATTTATGCCGTTATCGCAAGTCAGTGTGCTAGCGACTGACATTGATGATAACGCGATGGCTCGGGCGAAGCTCGGCATTTATATGGAACGTTCCCTTCAAGAAGTGCCAGAAGATGTGAAGAAAAAATTTTTTGTCAAAGAAGGATCTCATTACAAAATTATTGAAGACATTAAACGAACGGTCACATTTAAAAAACATAATTTGCTGGCTGACCCGTTTGATACAAATTTCGATTTAATTGTTTGCCGCAACGTGCTCATTTACTTTACGGAAGAAGCAAAAAACGAATTATATTTGAAATTTAATCGCGCTCTTCGTCCTGGAGGAATATTTTTTGTCGGTAGTACGGAACAAATTTTTAATCCGACTGCATACGGTTTTGAAGTGGAAGATACGTTTTTTTATCGAAAAATGTAGCCGCGGCCGAACTCGGTCGCTTTCTGTATAATTAAGGGGTTACGTCTGTAGAAAAAATGTGCTATATTCATACATAATCGCTTTAAAGAGATGAAGGGAGAGAGGAAATTGCGGTACTTAACAGCTGGTGAATCTCACGGTCCACAACTGACAACAATTATTGAAGGTGTTCCAGCAGGATTGACGCTTTTCGCAGAGCATATTAACGAAGATTTAGCGCGTCGGCAAAAAGGATACGGTCGCGGACGACGCATGCAAATTGAAAAAGACGAAGTGAAAATTTTAAGCGGGGTTCGTCACGGGAAAACGCTCGGTTCTCCGATTACCCTTGTCGTTGAAAATCGCGACTGGAAACATTGGACGAACATTATGGGCATTGAACCGTTAGCTGACGATACAGAAGAAGTGAAACGAAAAGTGACGCGTCCACGCCCAGGGCATGCAGATTTAAATGGGGCGATGAAATATGGCCATCGCGATATGCGCAATGTGTTAGAGCGCTCGTCAGCGCGTGAAACAACGGTGCGCGTCGCTGCTGGTGCGGTAGCGAAACGAATTTTGGCGGAGTTAGGCATTCGCGTCGCAAGCCATGTCGTTGAAATTGGGGGCGTCAAGGCGGAGCATACCGCATATACATCGTTAGAAGAGTTGCAACGAGTGACCGAGCAATCCCCTGTTCGCTGCTTTGATGCAGAAGCGGAAAAAAAGATGATGGCGGCCATTGATGAAGCAAAAGAAAAAGGTGATTCGATCGGTGGCATTGTCGAAGTCATTGTCGAAGGTGTTCCGGTTGGCGTTGGAAGCTACGTCCATTATGATCGCAAGTTAGATGCCAAAATTGCCGCAGCTATTGTAAGCATTAATGCGTTTAAAGGGGTTGAGTTTGGTATCGGCTTTGAAGCGGCACGTCGCTTTGGAAGTGAAGTGCATGACGAAATTATATGGAGTAAAGAAACGGGATATACGCGAAAAACGAATCGACTTGGCGGATTTGAAGGCGGAATGACGACAGGGATGCCGATCGTTGTGCGCGGGGTGATGAAGCCGATTCCGACGTTATATAAACCGCTTATGAGTGTCGATATTGAAACGAAAGAACCGTTTGCCGCAAGCATTGAACGTTCAGATAGTTGTGCTGTGCCTGCCGCAAGCGTTGTCGCTGAAGCAGTAGTGGCGTGGGAAATTGCTGCAGCCATTGTCGAACAATTTGGACAAGATCGCATGGATTTGATTATTGAAAATGTCGAAAACATGCGTCGGTACGCAAAGGAGTTTTAATGATGAAACGCATTCACATCGCTACGCCGTCGAAACGATATGAAGTGGTCATTGGGAATGAATTATTGCACATGATTGATCGAATGATTGATCGCGTTTGCCCGCATGTGACAGCTGTGCTCATCATTACAGATGAAACGGTCGCTTCGCTTTATTTAGCTGATGTGCAACAAGCTCTTCATCAAACATATGACCGTGTGTACGCGCATATTATTCCGAGTGGGGAAGAGGCAAAGTCGTTTGAACAATTTTATGCTTGTCATACGGCAGCGTTAACAAACCATTTAGATCGTGATTCATTAATTGTTGCGCTTGGCGGAGGGGTCGTCGGAGATTTAGCTGGTTTTGTCGCAGCAACATATATGCGAGGCATTCGATTTGTTCAAGTGCCGACGACATTATTAGCGCACGATAGCGCTGTTGGAGGAAAAACGGCCATCAATCATCCGCTTGGAAAAAATATGATTGGTGCTTTCTATCAACCTGAACTCGTTTTCTATGATATTTCTTTTCTATCTACGCTCCCAAAAAGAGAAATGCGGTCTGGTTTTGCGGAAATTATTAAACATTCCTTAATTTACGATCGCGCTTTTTTTGGGTGGTTACAAGCGAACGTACAAAAGATAGAGGATTTGAATGGCGACCGATTACAATATGCGATTCAAAAAGGAATTGAAATTAAAGCAGCAGTTGTCTCGCAAGATGAGAAAGAGCATGGGGTTCGCGCTCATTTAAACTTCGGTCATACGCTCGGGCATGCGCTAGAAAGCGAGCTCGGATACGGGGTGATGACGCATGGAGATGCGGTTGCCCTCGGGATGTTGTTTGCCATTTTTGTCAGTGAACGTTTTTACAACCAACCGCTTTTTTACTCGTCGTTTCGGACGTTATTTCATCATTACGGCTTTCCGACTTCGCTTCCGCCGCACGTATCGCCTGAACGTTTGCTTGAAAAAATGAAAAAAGATAAAAAGGCGAAAGATCAAACGGTGCGCATGGTGTTAATGAAAGAGATCGGAACTGTATGTGTAGAACGGATAAGCGATGAACAATTGTTGCAATGGTTATACGCGTTTGCTGAAGAAGGAGGGGAAACATGTGATTCGAGCGATTCGCGGGGCAACGACTGTGAGCAATAACGATGAACGAGAGATTGTCGATGAAACGAAGCAATTGTTAATAGAAATGATCCGCCAAAACGATGTGAACGCAGAAGACGTCGTATCGGTACTTATTTCGATGACCGATGATTTAAACGCCACGTTTCCAGCAAAAGCGTTGCGTCATCTCGATGGATGGACGTATGTTCCGGTGATGTGTATGCGCGAAATTAACGTTCCGCACGCATTGCCGAAATGTATTCGCGTCATGATGACTGTACATACGAAGCGAGCGCAGCAAGATATTCATCACGTCTATTTACGCGATGCTATCCAGCTGCGGCCGGATTTACAGTTGACAAAAAAGTTAGATATGTAATATGATGGTTCATAAGTTAGCTGAGTAGAGTAAGAGTTGAGTAGAGAATGAGTGAGAGCGGAGCAGAGGATCGTTAAGGTATGTATGCCTAAAGACTGCCCGTCTTTAGGCTTTTTTGTTTCCTCATTGTTTCCCCTCATGTTCATTCTCCAAGAAAGGAGAACGATCATGAATATATCTACATTTTTGCAGACAGCTTCCCAATTTCGGACGATTCCGATTGTGCGTCGTTTTTTCGCTGACACGCTTCAACCGATCCAACTATTTATGGCTTTACGTGATGAAGCAGCCTTTTTGCTTGAAAGTGGAGACGACATGTCGCCGTGGTCTCGCTATTCATTCATCGGCATTCGGCCGTTCATGTCCATTGAAAGTGATGATGGCAAACAATTTTTTGTAAAAGAACAACAACAAGTGTTAGCGTGCACCGGGACGATTCAAGAAGCGTTTGCTGTCATGCAGCAACATCTTCACGTTCAACTGTTATCATTAGACGTTCCATTTCGTGGGGGAGCTGTTGGTTATATTAGCTACGATTTTATTTCTTCTATTGAGAAAATTCCTTATCATGCGTATAACGATTTACAAATGAAAATCGTCCATTTTGTCGTTTGTGAATCACTTTTTGCGTTTGACCATGTAAAAAAAGAGTTGTTGCTTATCCATTATGTGCGTGTACAAGAAACAGATGATGAGGCAAAACGAATAGAAAAGTATGAAGCCGCATGTCGAACAATCGATGAGCTTGCGCGTAAAATGGTTCACGGTTGCGATGAACAAGCACATATGATGTTCGACCGAAACATTTCTGTTTCGTTTGATCGTGTTCATTCGAATATGGATCGACAAACGTTTTATGAAGCGGTGAAAAACATTCAATCATACATTGCGAGCGGAGATGTGTTTCAAACGGTTTTGTCGCAACGATTTGCCATCGAAACGTCCATTGATGGCATTGAGCTATATCGATTATTGCGCCTATTAAACCCATCGCCCTATTTATTTTATTTAAAACTTGGTGAAGAACAAATTGTCGGCAGCTCTCCAGAAAAGCTTATCCAAGTACGAAATCGGGAACTTGAGATCGATCCGATCGCAGGGACGCGCCGTCGCGGAAAAGATGAACGAGAAGATCGTGCGCTCATGAATGAGTTGCTTCATGACCCAAAAGAGCGAGCGGAACATTATATGCTTGTCGATCTTGCCCGCAATGATATTGGTCGCGTCGCTATGTATGGAACGGTTCGTACACCGCAATTTATGCAAGTGGGGAAGTTCTCGCACGTCATGCATTTAATTTCAAAAGTAACTGGAACGCTTCGGCAAGACGTTCATCCGCTTGATGCGTTAATTGCTGCTTTTCCTGCTGGAACGGTGAGCGGGGCACCGAAAATTCGCGCAATGCAAATTATTCAAGAGCTAGAGCCGACAGCGCGCAACATATATGCAGGGGCGATTGCGTATATCGGCTTCGACGGCAATATTGACTCGTGCATCGCCATTCGAACGGCGGTGTTAAAAAATAAAATGGCATATGTGCAAGCAGGAGCGGGGGTCGTTGCTGATTCATTGCCTGAGCTAGAATGGAAAGAAACGAGAAATAAAGCAAGTGCCCTCATTCATGCCATTCAGCTGGCAGAGCACGTATTTAAAGGGGGAGAACAACGTGTTTGAACAGTTGTTGCATAAATGCGCTAGACGCGAAACGTTAACGGAACATGAGGCGTATGAAGCGATGCATGCGATGATGAGTGGGGAAGTGGATGAAAAGCAAGTGGCCGCTTTTTTAGCTTTATTACGGTTTCGCGGTGAAACGGTCGATGAGCTTGTCGGCTTTATCCAGGCGATGCGTGAACGAATGAGAACAGTTTCCCTTGGGGAATCGATCATTGATACGTGTGGAACAGGCGGAGACGGAAAAGGGACGTTTAATATTTCGACAGCGGTCGCTTTGCTTGTTGCTTCGCTCGATGTAGCGGTTGCAAAACATGGAAATCGGGCGGTGTCATCGAAAAGCGGAAGCGCAAATGTCATTGAACATTTTCACATTCCGATGCCGAAGACGGAAGAAGAAGCAAAAAAAGCGTTGCGTACACATCGACTCGTCTTTTTATTTGCTCCATTTTATCACGAGGCGATGAAGCATGTTGCCCCTGTTCGCCAAAGTTTAAAAATGCGAACGGTATTTAATTTGCTTGGGCCGCTCGTGAACCCAGCTCAACCGAAACGACAAGTGATCGGTGTACATGATGAAAAAGATGCGCGAAAAATGGCGGAAGCGCTGCGGCGAATCGGAACAGAACATGCCGTATTCGTTACAAGCCGCGACGGCTTAGACGAATGTAGCATTGCTGCAGAAACAACAATGATTGAACTAAAACACGGACAGATCATTCAACGTGTCATCGCTCCAGAACATGTAGGTTTACCGCGCGGGCGGTTGTCCGACATATGTGTTCATAGTGTAGATGAAAGTGCCCAACTTATTGAGCGCGTGTTTGCCAACGATGCGAATGAAAGTGCAACCCATGTTGTTTTACTAAATGCGGGCGTTGCTTTATATGTCGCTGGTGTCGTGTCGCATATTTCAGATGGCGTAAATATGGCAAAACGTGCGATTGAGGACGGCTGTGCATATGCGTATTTACAAAGATTAAGAGGTGAACAGTATGCTTGAAACGATTTTGCAAACGAAAAGAGAAGAAGTGGCATCGTTACAATTACCTGAACCGTGCGAACGGCTTTCTCGGCGCTCGTTTTATGACGCATTAGCAAAGCCGCGCCGCTCTTTAGGGTTAATTGCGGAAGTGAAAAAAGCATCGCCGTCGAAAGGCGTCATTCGACAACATCTGAATGTTGTTGATATTGCTCGTGCATACGAACAAGCAGGTGCAGATGCTGTATCCGTATTAACGGATGAACGATATTTTGCTGGTCACCGCTCATATGTCACACAGGTGAAAAAACATATCGAAATACCCGTTTTACGTAAAGACTTCATTATCGATCGCAAGCAGCTTGTTGAAAGTGTCCGGATTGGTGCAGATGCGATTTTGCTCATTGGCGAGGCGCTCGATCCAAGTGTTTTACACGAATTATATGAAGAAGCGCACGAAATGGGGCTGCAATGTTTAGTGGAAGTGCATGCACCGAAAACGGTAGAGGCCATTTTAAAACGGTTTACACCGAAAGTGATCGGCATTAATAATCGTGATTTAATGACGTTTCACACATCGCTTCATGTAACAAAACAAATCGTTCCGCTATTGCCAAATTGCATCATTGTGAGTGAAAGCGGCATCCACACATTCGATGACGTGCAAACCGTACAACAAGCAGGTGCACATGCGATGCTCGTCGGCGAAGCGCTCATGCGCAAGCCAGATGTTCGGGCGGCTGTTTATGAATTGTTTGGGGAGCGTTGTGTATGACCGTTTTAAAATATTGTGGCAATCGTTCATTGCAAGATGTGCAACTTGTCGCTAAAAGCGAAGCGGACTACATCGGATTCGTATTTGCTGAAAGTAAGCGAAAGGTCAAACCGCAAGATGTGCAGCGATGGCTATCTGTCGTTCAACTAGAAACGAAACAAATTGTTGGCGTCTTCGTTCATCCAACAATAACGTCTGTCGCTTCTGTTCTTGAGCACGTTCCTTTATCGATCATTCAATGTCATGGGATGGAGACGATACAAACGGTAAAGCAATTAAAAGAAACGTTCCAAATCCCTGTTTGGAAAGCCATTCATCATGCTCCAGAGGCGTGGATATATATGCGCGCTTGGAAAGGAATTGTGGACGGTTTTGTTATTGATAGCGGTCGAAAAGGAGCATGGGGCGGAACAGGCATCTCGTTTGATTGGCGCGTTGTTCCTTATTACATGGAAGAAGCGACTCGCCAAGGGGTACCTTGTTTCATCGCAGGAGGCATTACCCCGGATAACATCGAACAGTTGTTGATGTATGAGCCGTTCGGGATAGACATGAGTAGCGGAATTGAAGAAAATGAGCGGAAAAGTGAACAAAAAATAAAAATAATTGAACAGAAGGTGAAAACATGTTGACATTACCAAATGAACGTGGCCGTTTTGGGATGTTTGGTGGAAAATTTGTGCCTGAAACATTAATGCGTCCGTTAGCTGACATTGAACAACAACTATATGAAGCGTTAGCGGATCCTTCGTTTCACGCTGAATATATGCGTCATTTGTATGAATATTCGGGACGACCGACCGCTTTAACGTTTGCAAAAAACTTGACAGAACGATTAGGCGGGGCGAAAATGTACTTTAAACGTGAAGACTTGAACCATACAGGTGCTCATAAAATTAACAATGCGATTGGGCAGGCGTTGCTAGCGAGACGAATGGGAAAACGAAAAATTATCGCTGAAACGGGTGCCGGACAGCATGGAGTAGCTGCGGCGACTGTTGCCGCTCGTTTTGGGATGGAATGTAAAGTATTTATGGGTGAAGAAGATGTGAAACGGCAAGCATTAAACGTCTTTCGCATGAAATTGCTAGGTGCGCAAGTCATTCCAGTGAAAAGCGGCAATCGTACGTTAAAAGATGCGACAAATGAAGCGATTCGTTATTGGGTCGAGCATTGTGATGATCATTTTTACATGATTGGCTCTGTCGTTGGACCTCATCCGTATCCGATGATGGTGCGAGAATTTCAACGCATTATTGGAGAAGAAGCGCGCGAACAAATGTTAAAAGTAGAAGGAAAACTTCCTCATACAATTATTGCTTGTGTCGGTGGCGGAAGTAATGCGATCGGCATGTTTCATCCTTTTTTAGACGATGACGTGGAATGTATCGGTGTTGAAGCGGCTGGAAAAGGTGTGCACACGACGGAACATGCCGCCACAATCACAAAAGGAACAAAAGGCGTCATTCACGGTTCGCTCACATACGTATTGCAAGATGAACATGGTCAAATTACAGAACCGTATTCGATTTCAGCCGGTTTAGATTATCCGGGTGTCGGACCGGAACATGCGTATTTAGCACACGTTGGACGCGTCCGTTATGAAAGTGTCACAGATGACGAAGCGATCGCTGCCCTTCAAATGACAGCAGAAACGGAAGGGATCATCCCGGCAATCGAGTCTGCACACGCGCTCGCCAAAGCGTTTCAAATTGCTCCCCTTCGTTCACGAGAGGAAATCATTCTTGTTTGTTTATCAGGAAGAGGAGATAAAGATGTGCAGACAGTGATGAACTATTTGGAAGGGGATGGGCAGAAATGAAACATTTTATTCCATTTATCGTGGCAGGCGACCCGTGTGAAGAAGTGACGATTGATTTAGCGATCGCTCTTGAACAGACAGGGGCAACGATGTTAGAGCTCGGTGTTCCTTACTCAGATCCACTTGCAGACGGACCGATCATTCAACGAGCAGCGAGTCGGGCGTTGAAAAATGGTATGACGTTAACAAAAGCGCTTGCTCTCATCGCCCAAATGCGAAAAAAAGGTGTAAAAATTCCGATTATTGTCTTTACGTATTATAATCCTGTGTTACAATTAGGAGAAGAACGCTTTTTTGCTTTAGCGCAACAAAACGGTGCGAGCGGTGTGCTCATTCCAGATTTGCCGTTTGAAGAAAGCGAGCATATGAGAACGTTAGGCGAAACGTACGACATTCCTTACATTTCGCTTGTCGCTCCAACGTCTCATGAACGCATCGCGATGATTGCATCGAAAGCACAATCGTTTTTATATTGTGTCTCATCATTAGGTGTCACAGGTGTTCGGGACTCGTTGCCGACAAAATTGCACGAATTTTTGCAACAAGTGAAATCATATAGCCGTGTTCCCGTTGTCGTTGGATTCGGCATTTCGACAGCAGAACAAGTGGAGCGACTTCAACACGTATGTGATGGGATCGTCATCGGCAGCGCCATTGTACAAAAAATTGAACAACTGCAAGACGAATTGAACGATGTGCATACGCGTCAAGAGGCGCTCCGCGTTTTTTCGCAATACGTCGCTTCGCTCATTGAACCATTGAAAATGAGGGTGAGAAAAAATGAAAGTGAAACAACAACTACAACAACTAAAACCGTATCAACCGGGCAAACCGATTGAAGAAGTAAAACGCGAATATCAATTAGAGACGGTCATTAAGTTAGCATCCAATGAAAATCCGTACGGTTGCTCATCGCTCGTTCAGCAAGCGGTCACTGCCGAGCTTGCTCATTTGGCGTTGTACCCTGACGGATATAGCCGAGCGTTGCGCGAGGCGCTCGCTAAGCATGTTGGCGTCAATGAAAAGCAACTCATTTTTGGAAACGGTTCGGATGAAGTTGTTCAAATCATTTGTCGCGCATTTTTGCAAAAAGGAACGAACACGGTGATGGCTACACCAACGTTTCCGCAATATCGTCATAATGCGATCATCGAAGGAGCAGAAGTGCGTGAAATTCCGCTTCAAGACGGACATCATCATTTAGAAGCGATGCTTGAAGCGATCGACGACGATACGCGCGTCGTTTGGATTTGCAGCCCAAACAATCCGACAGGTACGTATGTCAATGACGCTTCTTTGCGTGCATTTTTAGACAAAGTACCGAAACATGTGCTCGTCGTTGTCGATGAAGCGTATTATGAATACGTGCAAGCGGATGACTATCCAAATACCGTTTCTTTGCTTCAACAATATGAAAATATAATGATTTTACGCACGTTTTCAAAAGCATACGGATTAGCTGCACTTCGTATCGGATATGGCATTGGACATGAGCATATGTTACAAGCGATGGAACCGGCACGCGAGCCATTTAATACATCTCGCCTTGCGCAAGTCGCTGCATTGGCCGCATTAAACGACCAAACATTTATTCAACAATGTGTCCAAAAAAATAAACAAGGGTTAAACCAATTTTATTCTTTTTGCGATCAACACGGTTTGCACTACTACAAGTCCGAGGGAAATTTTATCTTAATTGATTTTGGCTTTAGCGGTGATGAAGTGTTTACGTATTTGCTTCAACGTGGCATCATTGTACGTTCAGGATGCGCTCTCGGTTTTCCGACAGCTGTGCGCATTACAGTCGGATCGGCAGAACAAAACGAAACGATCATCCGAGCGTTAACAAACATGTTAAAAGAAAGAAGGGAAAAGCTTTGCGAGGAAACGTTTTAATTGCCGGTCTTGGCTTAATTGGAGGTTCGATTGCGCTTGCGATCAAGCGAGCGCATCCGGACGCGGTAATGATTGGATATGATATATCAGGCGAGTCGTTGCGTTTGGCTCGCTCACTTGGCGTGATTGATGAAGCGGTACCGTCGTTTGCTCATGCTGCTTGTGAGGCGGATGTCATCGTGCTTGCTGCACCTGTTGCCCAAACGGAGCAATTGCTCCTTGAATTAGTCGATCTTCCTTTACGACCACACGTCATTGTAACAGATGTAGGAAGCACGAAAGAGCGCATTGTGAAACAAGCATGGCCGTTATTAGAACAAGGAGTCACGTTTATCGGCGGACATCCGATGGCCGGTTCACATAAGAGTGGAGTTGCGGCTGCGCGTGCCCACTTGTTCGAAAATGCCTTTTATATTTTAACACCGACAGAACATGTAAAAGAAGAAAATATCGTGCGATTAAAGCGATGGCTTGAAGGAACGAAAGCACACTTTGTTACATTAACACCGAAAGAGCATGACCGCATTGCTGGCGTCATTAGTCACTTTCCGCACATCATTGCGGCAAGCCTCGTTCACCAAGCGCAACAGTACGAACGGGAAGATGATCTTGTGAGTCGATTAGCGGCAGGCGGTTTTCGTGATATTACGCGCATAGCTTCTAGCAATCCAGAAATGTGGCGTGATATTTTCATACATAATAAAGACGAATTGTTACAGCTATTTGATCGTTGGATAGAGGAAATGAAAAAAATTCGTACGTACGTTGCTGACGGGGATAGCGAACGAATTTATCAATACTTTCATGACGCGAAACAGTTTCGCGACGGGTTGCCTGTCCGAACGAAAGGAGCGATTCCTTCCTTTTACGATCTATATGTTGATGTGCCAGACTATCCAGGGGTTATTTCTGAAATTACTGGTTATTTGGCAAAAGAGCGTATTAGCATTACGAATATTCGCATCATTGAAACGCGGGAAGATATTTACGGCGTGCTTCGTTTAAGTTTTCAAACAGACGATGATCGGCAACGCGCGAAACATTGCATTGAAGCGAATACGAACTACGAAACGTATGTTGTGTAAAAGAGGGTGAAATTGTGAATTTAAAAACAAATGTCCATGCATTACGAGGAGAAATTGCTGTGCCAGGTGATAAGTCCATTTCTCACCGTGCCGTTATGTTTGGAGCATTGGCGAACGGAACGACACGGGTGACAAACTTTTTAACAGGGGAAGATTGTTTAAGCACCATCGATTGTTTTCGGAAAATGGGTGTAGCCATTACGCAACAAGGAAATGAAGTGATCATTGAAGGAAAAGGAATCGACGGCTTAAAAGAACCTACACATATATTAAACGTCGGCAACTCAGGTACAACGACACGTTTATTGTTAGGGATTTTAGCTGCTTGTCCGTTTCATGCTTGTTTAATTGGGGATGATTCGATTGCTAAACGGCCGATGGATCGTGTCACAAAACCGTTAAAACAAATGGGCGCACACATCGATGGAAGAGAACAAGGACGATATACACCGTTAGCGATACGTGGCGGACAACTCCAGCCCATCACATATCATTCCCCAGTTGCAAGCGCGCAAGTGAAATCGGCCATTTTGCTTGCAGGGTTGCATGCGGACGGAACGACGACAGTAATCGAACCACACCAATCGCGCGATCATACTGAGCGAATGTTGCGGGCATTTGGTGCAGAGGTGTGTGTGGACGGATTGAGCGTTTCTATTACAGGACGGCAAACGCTTCGCGCGATCGATATAGAAGTGCCGGGAGATATTTCTTCAGCCGCTTTCTTTTTAGTCGCGGGTGCGATCGTTCCAAACAGCGAAATTACGCTAAAGCATGTCGGAATAAACCCGACGCGCACAGGGATTATTGATGTGTTGAAAAATATGGGAGCGGACATTTCCGTTGAAAATGTTCGCCACGAAGAAAGCGAACCGGTAGCTGACATTACTGTTCGCACCTCGACGTTAAAGGCAACGCATATTGGTGGTGACATCATTCCTCGATTAATTGATGAAATTCCAATCATTGCTCTTTTGGCGACGCAAGCAGAAGGAACGACAGTCATTACAGATGCGAGCGAGTTGAAAGTGAAAGAGACAGATCGAATTGCGACGGTCGTGTCTGAATTGCGAAAGCTTGGCGCACACATTGAAGCGACAGAAGACGGAATGATTATTCATGGGAAAACGCCGCTACATGCGAACGATGTCCTCGTCGATAGTTATGGCGACCATCGCATCGGCATGATGTTAGCGATCGCATCGTGCATCACAAAAGGACATGTTACTCTTCAACGTCCGGAAGCGATTGCGGTGTCGTATCCGACGTTTTTTGACCATCTCCGCATGTTACAAAGCTGATTCGATCATGGATCAGCTTCTTTTTTTGCATGCTTATTTGTTCGATGGTATGATAAAGCGTGACGATATGAATGATAAGGGTGAGATTGATGGGAAAACTAGATGAAATCGTGCAACTTGTTGAACAAGGTGACGTTGAACGTGCGTTAGCGCTTGTGGAGCAAGTGAAACAAAACGGAAGCGATGAAGAGCGATATATGCTAGCGGATCACTTGTTTTCATGGGGGTTTTTAGAAGAAGCAGAAGCGCTCGTTCACATGTTGCTTGCGCGCTATCCAGATGAACGTGAATTGCAACTTTTTTTAGCAGAAATATATACAGAAATGGATAAAGAGGAAGAAGCGCTTGAGTTGTTGATTGATATAGAAGAAGACGATCCGTATTACGTGCGCGCATGCTTGTTAATGGCGGATCTTTATCAAATGCAAGGATTAGATGAAGTAAGTGAACAAAAACTATTAAAAGCGTACGAAAAAATGCCAAACGAACCACTTGTTCAATTTGCGTTAGCTGAGCTATATTTTACGAGCGGACAATATCAAAAAAGCTTGCCGTATTATGAGCAAGTCATGAAGCAAACAAAAACGATGGCAGGCACAGTGCTCGCTCAACGTATGGCGGAAGCCTATAGTTTGCTAGGTGAATTTGAACAAGCGATGGTTTATTATGAACAAGCATTAAATGAACGTTTCGATGCTCACACGTTATTCCAATACGGATTTACGGCATATCAAGCGGAAGCATATAAAACAGCGATTGCCAAACTAAGTGAGTTAAAGGCGCTTGATCGCGAATACGTGCCGCTTTATTTATTTTTAGCAAAATCGTATGAACAAGAAGGAGATATACAACAAAGTTACGAAATAGCAAAAGAAGGGTTAACCATTGATGAATGGAATAAAGAATTGCTTGTATATGCTGGAAAAATTGCGTTGAAGCTCGGGAAGCGAGAAGAAGCGATCGAGTATATCGAACAAGCGCTTCATATCGATCCGGGCTATTTAGAAGCGTTGTTCATCCAGACAAGCTTGTTGTTTCATGAAGAAAGGTACGAAGATGTCGTTCGTATCATTCAACAAGCGCTCGATCAAGGGGAATACGATCCGCAATTTGAGTGGGAGCTTGCGAAAGCGAAGCAAAAGCTTGAAATGTATGATCAGGCATTAAATCATTATGAAGAGGCATATACTTTTTTTAAAGATGACCCAAACTTTTTATATGATTTTGGCTATTTTTTATTTGAGGAGGGGAGAAGAGAAAAGGCGAAAGACATATTTGAACAACTATTGCGTATTGATCCGACAAACGAAGAGATTGCCCATATGATGTTGCAATTTGAATGAAGATGTCATTCGGATGCAAGGGGGGAAGGGAATGGTTTCTGTCCGGGAGAAAAAAGAGTTCGTACGCTGGTTTTTAAATAATTACCAATTAAAACGGCGCGAATGTGTATGGATTTTAAACTATTTACTTAGCCATGATGCGCTAATGGAAAAAGTGCATTTTGTAGAACATGCTGAATATTGCCCGCGCGGCATGATGATGTCGACGCATTGTGTCGACGACGTACCGTTTCGGTTTTATAAGCAAAACGTCATTACGACGGATGCAGAAAAATCGTTTCATGACATTCGTTTAAACCGCGATGAAGATATTTTCATTCAACTAAACTTTCGCGGTGCTTTTCATTCGCCACAATATGTGGCGGTGCTTGAAGAAAATCCGTACATGCCAAAACGGGTGAATAAACAAGATGAACAACTGGTGGAAACAATCGTTCATCAATCGATTCAACATTTCCAACGGCAAAAAATTATGCGATTAATTGACGAGGCGCTTGATCAGCAAGATGAACAAAAATTTCGCGAGCTGACTGAACAATTAAAAGCGTTGCGTTAACCTTGTGGTTTCGCAACGCTTTTTATGATGTGTATATTTGTCACAAAATGTTCAAAAAAATACATACACATTTCGTGTAAGATGGAAACATAAGGAGTGATTTGAATGAAATGGACAGCAAAAGATGTGGACATGTATCATCAAGCAAAAGAGTATGTTGATACAGCGCTCGTTCCGTGCATACCGATAGGAAGCACAAACATGAAAGCGTTTGCTGAAATGAGCGAGCATACGTTGTTTATTACAAATGAAGTAGAACGACAGTTTAAAGGGAGGGTGATGTTATTTCCACCATTGACATATTTCGTGCAAGAACAAATACAAGCGCGCGTGCATGAATGGACAAACGTGCTTAAACAAGCGGGATTTCAACATGTATGTTTTGTCACTTCACATGCAGACATCGCAGATGAGTCGTTTATTTATGTGCCAGCGCTTCCACTTGAACATGCAGATGAAGCATATAAGCAAAAAGTTGTTCGTCAACAAGTGGAACAAGTGATGGATGCGTTAGTCACAAAATGGACGTTAAAAAATTAGATAGCGTTTACACTATCATTATATTGACCTTGGTGGAAACATGATATATCATTAGGTTGTCCTAGTTTTATATATGTGTTATAACAATTCGTCCGGATGGACTTAACTTCGCATAGAGGGGGGAAAACGATGAGCGAGAAAAAGCATCGCGTGTCAAGACGGCAATTTTTAAACTACACGTTAACAGGTGTAGGTGGATTTATGGCAGCTGGCATTTTATCACCGATGGTGCGCTTTGCCTTAGATCCAATCTTGAAAGAAGAAGCTGGGCAAGATATGGTTGCAGTTGCCCAAGTGAAAGACATCACGACAGAGCCACAGCGCTTTGACTTTAAAGTAAAAGTAAAAGACGCGTGGTACGAATCAGAAGAGCCAAGATCGGCTTGGGTATTTAAAGATGAAAAAGGGGATATCGTTGCGCTATCACCAATTTGTAAACATCTTGGCTGTACGGTGAACTGGAACGGTGAAAAAAGCAATCCGAACCGTTTCTTCTGTCCTTGTCACTACGGTTTATATGAAAAGGACGGAACGAACGTGCCAAACACGCCACCACCAGCTCCATTAGACCGTTACGAATACGAAGTAAAAGATGGCACGTTGTATTTAGGGAAAGCGAAACCACGAGGGGAGGCGTAATACATGCTTAATAAGATTTATGATTGGGTTGACGAACGGCTAGATATTACGCCTTTGTGGCGGGATATCGCAGACCATGAAGTGCCAGAGCACGTAAACCCTGCGCATCACTTTTCTGCGTTTGTTTACTGCTTTGGTGGATTAACATTTTTCGTGACAGTCATTCAAATTTTATCTGGTATGTTTTTAACGATGTATTACGTACCAGATATTAAAAACGCTTGGGAATCTGTTTATTACTTACAAAACGAAGTAGCATTTGGACAAATTGTGCGCGGCATGCATCACTGGGGAGCAAGTCTCGTTATTGTGATGATGTTTTTACATACGTTGCGCGTATTTTTCCAAGGTGCTTACAAAAAGCCACGTGAATTAAACTGGATCGTTGGCGTACTTATTTTTATGGTCATGATGGGGCTTGGTTTCACAGGCTACTTATTACCTTGGGATATGAAAGCGCTCTTTGCGACAAAAGTAGGATTGCAAATTGCTGAAGCGACACCAGTCATCGGTCCAGCGATTAAAACGTTATTAGCAGGTCATCACGAAATCGTTGGGGCACAAACGTTAACGCGCTTCTTTGCGATTCACGTCTTCTTCTTGCCTGGAGCGTTATTAGGATTAATGGCTGCACACTTCTTAATGATTCGAAAACAAGGAATTTCTGGTCCACTGTAAAATTTAGCATAAGGGAGGGAACGCTATGCATCGCGGAAAAGGGATGAAATTTGTCGGCGATTCGCGCGTACCTGCAATGCGCAAGCCGAACATTCCGAAAGACTATTCCGAATATCCGGGGAAAACAGAGGCGTTTTGGCCGAACTTTTTATTAAAAGAATGGATGGTCGGCTCCGTCTTTTTAATCGGCTTTTTATGTTTAACCGTTGCGCATCCGTCGCCGCTTGAGCGAATTGCGGATCCGACAGATACAAGTTATATTCCGCTTCCAGACTGGTACTTCTTATTCTTATACCAACTATTGAAGTACTCGTTTGCATCTGGTCCATATACAGTTGTTGGAGCGATTATTATTCCTGGACTTGCATTTGGTGCGTTATTGCTTGCACCGTTTTTAGATCGTGGTCCAGAGCGTCGTCCATCAAAACGTCCAGTTGCTGTCGGAATGATGTTGCTTACGCTCGCGGCAATCATTTTCTTAACATGGGAATCTGTCGTCACGCACGACTGGGAAGCAGCGGCTGAACAAGGAAAAATTCGTGCGGAAGTAGACATTGACAAAAATGCAGAAGGATATAAAATTTTAGAAGCAAATACATGTTTAACATGTCACGGTGAAAACTTGCAAGGAGGTCCAGCGGCACCATCGCTCGTTGGCACAGGATTATCTCCAGAAGAAATTGCTAACATCGCGAAAAATGGTCAAGGTGGCATGCCAGGCGGTATTTTCAAAGGCACAGATGAAGAATTGCAAAAACTTGCAGAGTTTGTCGCTGGTTTAAAAGCAGAATAGTTTGTAAAAGCTGACTGAACATCAGTCAGCTTTTTTGTACATATGGGAGGTCAATATATGTTACACATACGTACTTTGTTAATGCATCGTTCGTTTCTTATGCTTTTGTTGATCGTGAATGTCATTGGAACGATTTACGGTTACATATGGTACGGGCCACAATTGTCGGAAACGCCAACGATCTTTCTTCCGTTTGTTCCAGATAGTCCGACAGCGAGTTTATTTTTCGTATTTGTTTTAATGGCATGGCTTCGTCACACGCATTGGCCGTTTATGGAAGCATTAGCCGTTGTGACACTTGTGAAATATGGCATTTGGGCGGTTGTGATGAATATGCTTGTATTTGTTGTGACTGGACAGCTCGGCTTTGCAGGGTGGATGCTTGTTATATCGCACGGAGCGATGGCGGTACAAGCGTTGTTGTATGCTCCGCACTATCGCATGTCGTTCGTTCATGTTGTTGTCGCAGCGATTTGGACATTGCATAACGACGTCATCGATTACGTGTTTGGCATGATGCCACAATATCACATGTTAGCGCAATATACGTTACAAATCGGCTACTTTACGTTTTGGCTCAGCATTGCTTCTATTGCCGTTGCGTACATTTTTTCACATCGGCGATAAATCATGGTCTATGTCTCTTTTTGCGGTCATATATTCAATAGTAAGATCGTAAGGAGGGACAAGGGGATGCGCATTCGACTCGTCGTGATGTTTATCATCATTTATTTATTTCCGTATACAGTATATGCAACCGGTCATGAATGGGACAAACTAGATCAAATTTCTGACGAAGCGCTTCAGCTAACAAAAAACGACCGTTTGCAAGAAGCAAAGCAGTTATTAGAATACTTTGAACAACAATTCACATTGTTTCGTGAAGATATTCATTCGATGGATGTTATATATGTGTTAACAGCTACACACGAAGAAGCGTTGAAAGCGGTCACAGCATCGAGTGTACCGATGGAACAACGAATTAACCAATTGACACAATTTCGGCTTGCGGTCGATGCTGTTCACGCTAAACATCAACCGCTTTGGAAAGAAATGAAAAATGCTGTCATGTCCGCGTTTGACAAGATGAAACAAGCGATGGAGCGAGAAGACGAACAATCGTTTCAAGAAGCGTTTCATCAATTTTTACAACAATATCAACTCATTGAACCGAGCGTGAAAATTAACGCCGATCGTGAACAAGTACAACGTGTATCTGCCCATATTTCTCTTTTGGAAGCGCCTGCTTTTCGTCAATTGCATGCAACGGAGCGAATGAAAGAGCTGCGGCAAATGGAAGAAGATTTACAAGCGTTGTTTGCGGATGGAAAAAAGGAAACGGCACTTCCTTCACTTTGGTGGGTGATGACGTCGATCGGTGGTATGATCGTGATGACGTTAACGTATGTAGGGTGGCGGAAATACCGTGGTGAAAAAGAGCGAAAAATGGTAAGGGATAAACAATAAAAGCGTCCAACATCGGACGCTTTTATTCATGTAGCGGTTGTTTATTTTCATCTAACGTAAATCCTTCACCGTGCACATCATGCACATCGCTAATCGCAACGAACGCATACGGATCAACGGACGTGATGATCGCTTTTAAACGGGATAATTCGTTTTTCGCTACGACGCAATATAAAACATCTCGTTCACGTTTTGTGTAAGAGCCGATTCCTTTTAAAATCGTAACCCCTCGTTCCATTTCTGTCATAATTTTTTCGGAAATTAAGTCGCTTTTTTCAGAAATAATGGTTGCCCCTTTTGCTGCGTATGCTCCTTCTTGTAAAAAGTCGATGACGCGCGCACCGACAAACACCGCAACGAGCGTATACATCCCTTCACGATAAGGTAAATACGTAAGCAACGAGAGAAAAATGACGCACGAGTCAAATAGAAACATCGTTTTTCCCATACTAATGCCTTTATATTTATAAACGAGCCGAGCGATAATATCGACACCGCCTGTTGTTCCTCCATAGCGGAAAATAATACCGAGACCGACCCCGATAAAAACACCAGCAAACAAAGCAGCTAATGTGAGGTCGTTATTTAACGGAATGTGAAATCCGTATCGTTGAAAAATCCAAAGAAAGACAGATAAACTAACCGTTCCGAGAATCGTATAAAAAAACGTCGTCCGTCCGAGCAATTTCCACCCGATAAAAAAGAGAGGAATATTTAATACTAAGTTCGAAATCGAAGGATCAATCCCAAACAAAAAGTATAAAAGAAGGGTAATCCCTGTAAACCCGCCTTCTGCTAATTTATTTTCCATATTGAAATGGACAAGTCCAAACGCAAAAATAGCCGAGCCTAGTAAAATAAATGCTACATTTTTCAGCTTCATCAACTTCACCCCTTGAATATGACTGCGTTTTTTATTATAGAGGAATGTGATCATACCCGTCAAAAACATTTGTCAAACGTCCCACTTTTAGCTAACATGAATGTAAGAGGTGAAAGTCATGGAAAAAACGATGCGACAACTGCAACGAGAAGTGGACGAATACATTGGACAGTTTAAAGAAGGATATTTTAGCCCGCTAGCGATGCTCGCCCGTTTAACGGAAGAATTGGGGGAACTCGCTCGTGAAGTCAACCATTATTATGGAGAAAAACCAAAAAAGAAAACGGAGCAAGAAAAAACGATTCAAGAAGAACTAGGCGATTTATTGTTTGTCCTTATATGCATGGCGAATTCGTTACATATCGATTTACAAGAAGCACATGATGCGGTCATGCATAAATTTCAAACGCGAGATCGCGATCGTTGGACAAGAAAGGAAGAGGAACGATGATTCGAATTGTCATTGCTGGACCACGTGGACGAATGGGACGAGAAGCTGTTTCCCTCGTTCATCATACAGAACATTTTGAACTTGTGGCGGTTGTAGACCGAATGAACGAAGGAAAAACGTTAGCGGAACTTGACGGCTTTCCTGCGATAGAAGCGCCAATTTTTACAGATTTAGAACGGTGCTTGCAAACGGTACAAGCCGATGTGCTCATTGATTTGACAACGCCGGAAGTGGGAAAACGTCATACAGAAATAGCATTGCGTTATGGCGTTCGACCTGTTGTTGGCACGACAGGATTTACAGAAGATGATTTAGCACGTTTAACAAAAATAGCGGAAGAGAAAAAAATAGGTGCGATTATTGCGCCAAACTTTGCGATCGGTGCCATTTTAATGATGAAATTTGCGCAAATGGCGGCCAAATATTTTCCTCACGTAGAAATCATTGAACTTCATCACGATCAAAAGCTTGATGCTCCATCCGGTACAGCGTTAAAAACAGCTCAGCTCATTCAGCAAGTACGCTCTTCGTTTATGCAAGGGCATCATGCGGAAAAAGAGACGATCGAAGGTGCTCGCGGTGCATTATATGATGGCATGCGCATTCATAGCGTTCGCTTGCCGGGGCTTGTGGCGCATCAAGAAGTCATTTTTGGTGGCGATGGACAGACGCTCACCATTCGTCATGATTCGTTTAACCGCGCATCGTTTATGTCAGGCGTTCGCTTTTCTGTTGAAACGGTGATGAAGCTAGAAACGCTCGTATATGGATTAGAGCATTTAATTGAATAAGGAGGCGAGGACATTGAAAATCGCATTAATTGCGCACGATAAGAAAAAAGAAGATATGGTACAATTTGCGACGGCATATCAACACATTTTAGCTGAACATGAGTTATATGCAACAGGTACGACAGGATTGCGCATTCAAGAAGCGACGGGTCTTTCTGTCCATCGCTTTCAATCTGGCCCGCTTGGCGGCGATCAACAAATAGGTGCGATGATCGCAAATAATGATATGGATATGGTGATTTTTTTTCGCGATCCATTGACTGCCCAACCGCATGAGCCGGATGTGAGCGCGCTCATTCGCCTTTGTGACGTGTATGCCATTCCGCTAGCGACGAACATGGGAACAGCAGAGGTGCTCATACACGGCTTAGAGCGTGGCGATTTTGCATGGCGAAATATTGTGAAGCGAGGAAAAGAATGATGCATATGTTAGCGTTTGGCGCTCATCCAGATGATGTAGAAATCGGAATGGGCGGAACGATTGCGAAATACGCTCAACAAGGGTATGACATCGGCATATGCGATTTGACGCTAGCGGAACTTTCATCGAACGGAACGATACATACTCGGCAACAAGAGGCGAAGCGGGCAGCCGACATTCTCGGCGTTCGCACGCGTATACAGCTACAACTTCCTGATCGTGGATTAACGATCCAAAAAGAGCATATTGATCCGATCGTGACTGTCATTCGTACGTATCGGCCGCGCATCGTATTTGCACCATATTGGGAAGATCGCCATCCCGATCATGGGCAATGTGCGAAGTTGGTGGAAGAAGCGGTGTTTTCAGCCGCTATTCGCCGTTACGGAGAACTTCCTCCTCATCGTGTGCAAGCGGTTTATTTTTATATGATTAACGGCTTTCATCGTCCTCAGTTTGTTATTGATATTAGCGATACGATCGACAAAAAATTGGCGAGCTTACGGGCGTACGAAAGTCAGTTTGAACGAATGAGCGGTTCAGTTGACACGCCGTTAACAAACGGCTATATTGAAACCGTTGAAAGCCGCGAGCGATTGTTCGGAAAAGAAGTAGGTGTTTCGTTTGCGGAAGGATTTATTTCGAAAAAACCACTTATACTTGCACATGATTTGTTAGGGGAAGAACGATGAAACTGAAAATAGGAATTGTTTGCTATCCGTCGGTTGGCGGCTCTGGAGTCGTTGCGACGGAATTAGGAAAAATGCTTGCCGAACGCGGTCATGATATTCATTTTATTTCTTCAAGCATTCCGTTTCGGCTAAATAAAGTGTATCCAAACATTTATTATCATGAAGTAACAGTCAATCAGTATTCTGTATTTCAATATCCGCCATACGATTTAGCGTTGGCGAGTAAAATCGCGGAAGTGGCAAAGCGGGAGCAGCTAGATATTATTCATGCACATTACGCTGTTCCGCACGCCCTTTGCGCCTTTTTAGCAAAGCAAATGGTCGGCGACCATTTAAAAATTGTGACGACGCTACACGGGACAGATATTACCGTTCTTGGATACGACCCGTCATTAAGCGACTTAATTAAATTTGGTATCGAACGATCAGATGTGGTAACGGCGGTATCGAATGCGTTAGCCATTCAAACGTATGAGCTACTTGACGTACAAAAGCCTATTCAAACGGTGTACAACTTCGTTGATGAACGTGTATACAGCAAACAGCGAAATGATGAACTTCGTCGTCAATACGGCATCGCCCCGCATGAAAAAGTGGTCATTCACGTATCGAATTTTCGCAAAGTGAAGCGGGTATGCGATGTCGTTCGCACGTTTGCGCTCGTCGTGAAACAAGTCCCGGCGAAATTGCTTCTTGTCGGTGATGGACCGGAAATGACGGTCGTTTGTCGCCTTGTAAAAGAATTAAAACTATGCGACCACGTTCGCTTTTTAGGAAAGCAAGAAAACTTAGCGGAGTTATATTCAATAAGCGATGTAAAATTGTTATTGTCAGAAAAAGAAAGTTTCGGTCTCGTCTTGCTTGAAGCGATGGCATGTCGCGTTCCTTGTGTAGGAACGGCGATTGGCGGCATTCCTGAAGTAATTGAAGATGGAAAAAACGGCTTTTTATGTGCGCTCGGTGATATAAACGAAGCGGCGCATCACACCGTTCGCTTATTGACGGATGAAGCTCTTCGGGAAACGATGGGACAAAAGGCGTATGAAACGGTGTATGAAAAATTTTATTCCGAACGAATTGTGGCACAATATGAACACATTTATTTTCAACTTAAAGGGGATGAATGATGAACGAACAATTTCGACAGGCGCTTTCTGTCATTGAAACATTAAAACGTCACGGGCATGAAGCGTATTTTGTCGGTGGCGCCGTTCGTGACTATATATTGCAAAGACCAATCGGAGATATTGATATTGCGACATCCGCCCATCCGCAAGAAGTGATGGCCATCTTCCCGAAAACCGTTCCTGTTGGTATTGCCCACGGAACAGTGATGGTCATTGAGCGCGGGATTTCATATGAAGTGACGACATTTCGAAAAGAGGGGCGTTACGAAGATTATCGAAGACCGAAAGACGTCACGTTTGTTCGTTCGCTTTATGAAGATTTGCAGCGGCGGGATTTTACGATGAACGCCATTGCGATGAATGAACACGGCGAGATGATCGATCCGTTTGGCGGAATCGAAGCGTTAAAACAACGCATGATCGAAACGGTTGGCGATGCGGCCGAGCGATTTAACGAAGATGCGTTGCGAATGATGCGCGCGCTTCGATTTGTTAGTCAGCTTGGCTTTTCTTTATCGCCAAACACAAAACAAGCGATCATGCAATACGGTCATTTACTGCAACATATTGCAGTTGAGCGCATAGCGGTTGAATTCGAAAAATTGTTGCTCGGCCCGTTTATGTCTAAAGCGATCGAGCTTTTTATCGAAACGAATTTATTTTTGTACTTGCCTGAGCTTGCGACGAAAAAAGGAGAGCTCGCTCAACTAGGGGCTTCTTCACTTGTGCCAGCTCATCGTATTGAAGCGTGGGCTCGATTAGCATCTGTCGCTCATTTTCAAAACCAACAATTGAAAAAATGGAAATTGCCGAACCACCTCATTCGCGACGTGTCGATTTGCTTAAAAGCGCTCGAACATATTCGCTCCTTTGAGGATTGGACAATCGATGCGCTGTATAAGTACGGATCGTACATTCCGCATATCGAGCGCACACGCGCAGCGCTTTATGGTGACGAACCGCATGTGTCTCTGTTAATGAAACAGTGGGAAGCGCTGCCGATTCGCGATCGGAAAGAGCTTGCGATCAACGGTCACGATTTGCTTGCATTATTTGAAAGAAAATCTGGTCCGTGGTTAGCTGAAATGATTGAAAATATGGAGCGTGCCGTGCTGCATCGTCAAGTGGAAAATGAGAAAGAGAAGTTAAAGGAGTGGGCGGTGTGCAATCAGAAACGAGAAAACAACTGCTGAAACTATTTACAGAAGCAGGCGAGTCATTTTTATCGGGACAAAAAATTAGCGAACAGCTCGGTTGCTCACGAACTGCGGTTTGGAAACATATTGAAGACTTAAGAAAAGAAGGATTTGAGGTCGAAGCGGTTCGACGGCTCGGCTATCGTCTAAAACAAATGCCTGACAAACTAAACGCGAATGAATTACAACTTGGTTTAAAAACGAAACGTTTTGGTTGGAACGTATACGATCAAGAAAGCGTGCCGTCAACGCAACAATTAGCCCATCAACTTGCGCACGAAGGTGCCGAAGAAGGAACGATTGTCATTGCCGAGGAACAAACAGCAGGGAGAGGACGTTTAAACCGGTCATGGCATTCACCGAAAGGAACAGGCATTTGGATGAGCATTATTTTACGTCCGTCCGTTCCACCACAACAAGCACCTCAGCTGACGCTTTTAGTTGCTGTTGCGGTTGCCCAAGCGATTCAAGAAGTAACAAATATCGTACCGGACATTAAATGGCCAAACGATGTATTAATCAACGGGAAAAAAGTTGTGGGCATTTTAACAGAATTGCAAGCGGATCCCGATCAAGTGCGAGCGGTCATCGTCGGCATTGGCATGAACGTCAATCAAACACAATTTCCGAGCGATATTGCTTCGATTGCGACGTCGCTTGCGATTGAAACAGGACGAACGTTTCATCGACCGAAAATTGTTCAAACGCTATTACAAAAATTAGAACAGTTATATGAACAATATTTACAACACGGATTTTTACCCATTAAACTGTTATGGGAAGGTTATTCCGTAACGATTGGTCAACAAATTGTAGCGCGTACGCTAAATGGAGCGATTCGCGGTGTTGCACTCGGCATTACAGATTCCGGGACATTAAAAGTACAAACAGAAGACGGAGCGATCCATTACGTCTACTCAGCGGACATTGAGATAAAAAAACAGTAGGGAAATTTCGAAATATTTGTTAAAATGAAAGCGGTTGAAATTGGGCAGTATCTTTGTAAGAACTGCACCACGCACGACGATATGTTTAACATGGTTTCTGCCTTGATCCGATGAAGCGGACGGGGACAGAGGGATGGAGCGAAACAAAAAGTCCTTCTTTCTCGATTTTGGCAGAAAGAAGGCTTTTTTTATCCATTTCCTCTGCATATGAGAGGAGGATGTATATGAAAACAAAATTAGATTTTCTTCGCATGAAAAAAAATCACGAGCCAATCGTTATGCTGACTGCTTACGATTATCCGTCAGCCAAGCTTGCTGAAGCCGCCGGGGTTGATATGATTTTAGTTGGCGACTCGCTCGGCATGGTCGTATTAGGATACGACTCAACGATCCCAGTCACCGTTGAAGAGATGATTCATCATACGAAAGCGGTTCGACGTGGTGCGCCGAATACGTTTATCGTGACAGACATGCCTTTTATGTCCTATAGTACGGTGAACGACGCATTGCAACATGCAAAAGCGATCATGCAACAATCAGGTGCAAATGCTGTAAAAGTCGAAGGAGCAGGCGCAGTATTACAAGTGATTTCTGCTTTAACAGAAATGGGAGTTCCTGTTGTTGCCCATCTTGGCTTAACGCCACAATCGGTCGGCGTATTAGGAGGATATAAAGTGCAAGGAAAAGATGCCGAAAGTGCAAAGCGTCTTTTAGAAGAAGCGAAAGCGTGTGAGCAAGCAGGAGCGATTGCGCTCGTGTTAGAATGTGTGCCGAAACAACTTGGAGAGGCGATCACGAAACAACTAACCATTCCGACGATTGGCATCGGAGCGGGAGTTGGTACTGACGGACAAGTGCTCGTTTATCACGATGTGCTTGGATATGGTGTAGACCGTGTGCCAAAGTTTGTTAAACAATATGCGAACGTTCAACAAACGATGCAACAAGCGCTTGCGGAGTATGTTGCTGACGTCAAAACACGTCAATTCCCGAGCGATGAACAATCATTTACGATGAATGAGCAACAATGGATTGCATTGTATGGAGGGAAATAAGGTGGTTATCATCGAAACAATTAAGCAAATGCAAGCGCATATCATTGCTGAACGACAAAAAGGAAAAACAATCGGTTTTGTACCGACGATGGGTTATTTACATGAAGGGCATGTCGCATTATTACAACGAGCACGCCAAGAAAATGACATCGTTGTTTTAAGCATTTTCGTCAATCCGCTCCAATTTGGACCAAATGAAGATTTCGATCGTTATCCGCGCGATTTTGAACGCGATTGTGAAATGGCTAAACAGGCGGGCGTCGACATTGTTTTTTATCCATCAGTCGATGAAATGTATCCACACGAGCCATCTGTGACGGTGAAAGTGCATGAGCGCGTCGATGTGCTTTGTGGAAAATCGCGCCCAGGTCATTTTGATGGTGTGGCGACGGTTGTGACGAAACTATTTCACATCGTCATGCCACATCGTGCCTATTTCGGAATGAAAGATGCACAGCAAGTCGCTGTGATCGATGGGCTTATTCGAGATTTTCATTTTCCGATTGAGCTCATTGCTGTTCCGACCGTTCGTGAAGAGGACGGACTTGCTAAAAGCTCGCGCAACGTGTATTTAAGCGAGCGGGAGCGACAGGAAGCTCCTGCATTATATGCTGCTTTACAAAAAGGAAAAGCATTCATCGAAGCGGGAGAACGCGACGTAGAGAAGGTACGACAAGCCATTGTACATCATATCGAACAACATACAAGCGGTATGATTGATTACGTTGAAATTTATTCGTATCCTGAGTTAAAGCCAATTCAAACGTTACAAGGAAATATCATTATTGCGCTCGCTGTGCGGTTTACAAACGCTCGTTTGATTGATAATATCGTTATGAACGTACAATAAGGGGGAAACATCATGTTTCGCACATTAATGAACGCTAAAATTCACCGTGCTCGCGTAACGGAAGCGAATTTAAACTATGTTGGCAGCATTACGATCGATGAAGATATTTTAGATGCAGTCGGCATGGTTCCAAACGAAAAAGTGCAAATTGTAAATAACAATAACGGTGCACGATTTGAAACATATATTATTCCAGGAGAAAGAGGGAGCGGTGTATTTTGCTTAAATGGGGCAGCTGCTCGTCTCGTTCAAAAAGACGATGTCATTATCGTCATTTCATATGTGCTCGTACCAGAAGAAAAAGTAGCTTCACACCGTCCGAAAATCGCGATTATGGACGAGCATAATCGCATTAAAGAGCTTATTGTTCAAGAGCCGGCGGCGACCGTTTTATAACGGGAGCCATGCCGCCTCTTTTTATTTGTGATACACATGCGAGGTGGAGAAATATGAATGATCGCTTTGTCGTCGTCGATATTGAAACGACAGGAAATGCCCCGAAAAAAGAAGATCGCATCATTCAAATTGGTTTTGTCGTCATCGAGGGCGACAAAGTTAGCGAACGTTTTTCAACATTCATTCAGCCTGAACGGGACATTCCGCCATTTATTCAACAGTTAACAGGCATTGATCATACGATGGTGCACGATGCTCCTCCGTTTCATCATATTGCACCGATGCTTGTTGAAAAATGGGAAGGAGCTTATTTTGTTGCCCATAACGTTCATTTTGATTGGGCATTTTTGCAAGAGGAATTTATTCGTAGCGGCGTACAACCACCGACATGTCGGCTTTTAGATACGGTAGAGCTCGCACGTTTTCTCATGCCGACACAATCAAGTTATAAGCTTAGCCATTTAGCTGAATCGTTGTCGCTTGCGCACGATCGGCCACATCAAGCCGATTACGACGCGGAAGCGACTGCCCAACTTCTTCTTTTTTTACTTCGCAAGCTATCTCGTTTACCGCTTGTGACATTAAAGCAACTACGCCGGCATAGCCAACCGTTAAAAAGCGAGCTGACCGCTTTGCTAAACGAGTTTATTGCAAAAAAAGAACGCACGGTTCAACCGGATGACTCAGTCGTTGAATATGAAGGAGTCGCTTTAAAAGCATGGTTTTTGCCAAAACATGAAGATCGGAATGAACATGTTCCGTCTTTTTCAGAATGGCTTGCGACAAACCCGTTTGTTGCGCCATTTGAATATCGCGACGGGCAACAGCAAATGATGATCGATGTAAACGAAGCGTTACAAACGTGTCAACATGCGCTCATTGAAGCAGGAACAGGCGTTGGAAAAACGATCGCTTATTTGCTTCCTGCAGCGTTTTATGCAGTAACCCAACAGCGCCCTGTCGTCATTAGCACACATACGCTCCAACTGCAAAAACAAATGATTGAAAAAGAATTGCCACGCGTCGCTAAGCTCGTTCCTTTTTCATTTACAACCGCGATGTTAAAAGGAAAAAGAAACTATATTAGCGTGCGAAAATTTGCTCGTACGTTAAAACATGTCGACACAAACTACGATATCGCTTTAACAAAATGTCAATTGCTCGTTTGGCTAACGGAAACGGAGACAGGAGATGTCGATGAATTAAACTTAACTGCAGGGGGCGCGCTATTTTGGGAAGAAGTGCATAGCGATGAAACAAATGAAGAGCACGATTTTTTTGTGCGCGCCAAAGAAAAAGCGAAACACGCACATGTGATTATTACAAATCACTCGTTCGTTATGCATGATTTAACAGCAGACGAAAAGTTTTTGCCGCCACACGAACAGCTTATTATCGATGAGGCGCATCATTTAGAAGACGTCGCTGCCCATTTTTTCGGTCGGCACGTGTCATATGAGTACGTTCGGCTATTATGGACGCGGATGAACGATATGGCGACGATGCACCAAATGGGTACGCTTCGCTCGCTTCTTGGAGATTTGGAATATGAACTAAATCAACTGTTTCAATCTCTTCGCCATTACGTACTGCGCCGACAAAAAGGGGACGGTCGCATACGTTACCGTTTCGTTCCTTGGAAAGAGTATGGGGAAGAATGGAACGGGACGATAGAATTGCTTATGCGTATTATGAGCGATGTACAGCAACTGTCACATATGATGAACGATGTTCCGAAAGAAGATGTCAAACCTTTTACAACGTTTGTAGACGTTTTATATACGTTACAACATTTACTAACGAGCGACGATGACGACATCGTCCGCTGGCTAGAGGTAGATACAAAAGCGGCAGTCAATGCGGTTACGGTTATTTCACAGCCGCTTGATTTAGCTCCGTTTTTTGCAGATCAACTATTTTCACGTAAGCGGAGCGTCATTTTAACATCCGCTACGTTAACGACAAACAATCGTTTTTCGTTTATAATTGCGCGGCTTGGTCTCGACGACTTTTATCCGTTTACACGCACCATTCCGTCGCCATTTTCATATGAAAAACAAGCAGCGCTTATGGTTCCGACCGATTTGCCGACGTTTCCTTCAGCTACTGTTGAACAATACGCTGAGCAAGCGGCACAACAAATTATACGCATCGCTAAACATACGAAAGGACGAATGCTCGTATTATTTACGTCATATGAGCTATTGAAACAAACGTATGTATTTGCTAAACAGCTCAATGATGAACAATCATTTGTATTGCTTGCGCAAGGAGTAAGCGGAGGCAATGCTGCGAAATTAACACGCCATTTTCAACAGTTTGAGCAAGCGATTTTATTTGGTACAAGTAGCTTTTGGGAAGGAGTAGACCTTCCGGGAGATGAAGTGACATGCGTCGTTATCGTTCGTTTACCTTTCGCTCCCCCAGACGATCCGGTCATGGCGGCAAAAAGCGACTATATTCGTTCAAAAGGAGGCAATCCATTTTACGATTTATCGTTGCCACAAGCGATTTTGCGCTTTAAACAAGGATTCGGGCGATTAATTCGCACAAAAGAAGATCGCGGGATTATTTTCGTTTTAGACCAACGTTTATTAACCGCATCATACAGTAAATATTTTTTGCAATCTTTACCGCCTATCCGTGTATATCATGCGCCGCTTGCGGAACTTTTACAACATGTAAATGAGTGGCTATAATTTTCCCTTCATCGGTGAAAAATAAAAGGGGTAGATGAAGGGAGTGGGCGGTTTTGCAGTGGGCGTTATTATTTTTGCTACTCAATAGTTTAATGCATCCTTCTACGACAGGAGAGCATATTCAAAAAATTGATATGATGCTTGAAGAAGAAGAAATGGCCATTATTTTTTTGCCGCTTAGTAACGGAGAAGCAACGTTATTTAAGCATGCAAGCGGAAAGACGATATTGTTCAATACAGGTGCCCCACATACAGAACGGGAACTAAAAAGATGGTTTGAACATTTTCATATTACTGAAATTGATGAGCTCATCCTCACGAGCGATGATGAAGAGTATGTGGGGAATGTAAAATGGATTGAACAAACGTACGGTCCGAAAATTGTGAATGAATGGGAAGAACAAAAAGTGTATGAGCCGTTTCCGCATTTTCGTATGCAGCCGCTCTATATTGCCCATGGGGATGTGACGATGTCGCTTCAATATGGCCAGCTTCGCCTTTTATATATGGCGCACGCTGATCATCATGTCGAACGAATATTGATGACGATGCCGCTTAGCGATGTAAACATATTGAAAATTGCTCATTTTGGCCTCCATGATTATCCGCGGACATCTTTTTTAAAACATGTCGATCCGCAAGTAGCTATCATCTTTAAAAAGCACGGAAGTTGGCCGAATGAGCGATTGCTTGAACGGTTGTACGCTGCTTGGATTGACTGCTATGAGACGAATCGTTTCGGAGTGATTGTTGTGAAATGTAATTTACACGAATATGACGTCATGACGTTTTAAAAAAAGGGCCAACGTTCGGCCCGCGGTGTGTACGATAGGAATTTTTTTATTTCAAATTGACCAATGTAGGAAACCGTTGCTACAATGAAGATGTTTATACACTAAAATCGGTGTGTAGTTGTATTGTTTCCGTTCGCAATAAACGATATAAGTAACAAAATTTGTGCACATGGAGGATCGGATCGTGGAAAGTAAAATTGAAGTATTAGCTACTGTAAAAGTTGAATACTCATCAGATTTATACAAAATTGTCGATTGTTTAAATCGGACGTTAAAAGAAAAAGACTTAATGTTCGGGCTCGCGCTTGATGAAGAAAATAAAGAAAAGGCCGTGTTTACGATTTATCGAACGTAAGAAGGGATGAGGGTGAGAAAAGTAATCATTGCTTTCGCGTGCGTTTTGTTCGCTGCGTTATCGCTATATATTCATGCATATAGTGAGGCGGTATCGTCTAAAAATGAAAGCGAACAACGTGCGGTGAAACAAGCGGAGAAAAAAGGAATTGTTCAAATGACTGACGTATATACGTATCGAGGAAACGATGTATACGTCATTGTGACAGGGAAAGATGATGAAGGTGAACAATGGATCGTATGGGTGACAGAAAAAGGGAAAGTGACTGCGATGCATCGGGCTTCAGAAGGAATAACGAAACAAGAAGCGTTATCTTCCGTTAAGCCGTATCGTCCAAAAACAGTCATTTCCGTAAAATTAGGAATGGAAAAAGGGATCCCGCTTTGGGAAATTACATATATTGACGAACAAAACCGTTACTCGTTTTATTACGTTCGTTTTGAAGACGGGGCCTTTTTAAAAAGATATCATTTGACGAGGGGGAAGGATGTATGAAATTAGCGAAACGCGTCGCCGCATTAACGCCGTCATCAACGCTTGCTATTACGGCAAAAGCAAAAGAATTAAAAGCAGCAGGGCACGATGTGATTGGGCTTGGTGCCGGTGAACCAGATTTTAATACACCTCAACATATTATGGAAGCTGCTGTAAAAGCGATGTACGACGGACATACAAAATATACGCCATCCGGTGGATTAGCGACGTTAAAACAAGAGATTATAAAAAAATTTCAACAAGATCAACAGCTCGATTATAAACCGTCGGAAATTATCGTATGTGTTGGAGCAAAACATGCGCTTTATACGCTATTTCAAGTTATTTTAGACGAAGGCGATGAAGTCATTATTCCGACGCCGTATTGGGTTAGCTATCCAGAGCAAGTAAAACTAGCAGGTGGCGTCCCTGTTTACGTGGAAGGGCTTGAAGAAAACGAGTTCAAAATTACACCGGAGCAGCTAAAACAGGCAATAACAAATCGGACGAAGGCGGTGATTATTAACTCGCCAAGCAATCCAACGGGCGTCATTTATACGAAAGAAGAGCTACAAGCGCTCGGTGAAGTATGCGTAGCCCACGACATTCTCATCGTTTCTGATGAAATTTATGAAAAGCTCGTTTACGGTGGACATGAACACGTTTCGATTGCGCAACTTTCACCGGAATTGAAAAAACAAACGATCATTATTAACGGCGTGTCCAAATCACATTCAATGACAGGATGGCGAATTGGCTATGCAGCAGGCGATGCCGACATCATTCGTGCGATGACAGACTTAGCAAGCCATAGCACATCGAATCCAACATCGATTGCTCAATATGCAGCGATTGCCGCATATAGCGGGCCGCAAGAGCCAGTAGAACATATGCGTCAAGCGTTTGAACAACGTTTAAACATTATTTACGATCGTCTCGTTCAAATTCCAGGGTTTTCTTGCGTGAAACCACAAGGGGCATTTTACTTGTTCCCGAATGCAAAAGAAGCGGCGACGATGACTGGATATGAAAACGTTGATGCGTTTGTCGAAGCGTTGCTTGACGAAGCGAAAGTGGCGCTCGTGCCAGGTTCAGGTTTCGGTGCGCCAAATAACGTGCGTTTATCCTATGCAACATCACTTGATCTTTTGCGCAAAGCACTCGATCGCATCGAAACGTTTATTAGTGAAAAGACGCGCGGCTAGTCGATGTGACTAGCCTTTTCTTTTGAGCGTGAGATGATCTTGCGTTTTTTTGTCGAAATGTATAATATTGATGATGTACATACTAGTTGAACGTCTTTGGAGGGACTTTTTGTGAAAACGACGATTGCAGAAGTACATAAATATGTAGGTCAAGAAGTAACGATTGGGGCTTGGCTTGCGAACAAACGGTCAAGCGGAAAAATTGCCTTTTTACAATTGCGCGATGGCACAGGCTTTATTCAAGGAGTTGTGGAAAAAGCGCAAGTGAGCGAAGACGTCTTTCAAGCGGCAAAAAGCATAACGCAAGAAAGTTCGCTCTATGTCACGGGCGTTGTGCGTGAAGATGCACGTTCGCCGTTCGGATACGAGCTTTCTGTCACAAACATTGAACTTATTCATATGGCTGTTGATTATCCAATTACACCAAAAGAACATGGGATCGAGTTTTTAATGGATCACCGTCATTTATGGCTTCGTTCGAAACGTCAACATGCGATTATGAAAATTCGCAACGAAGTCATTCGGGCAACGTATGAATTCTTTAATGAAAATGGCTTTGTCAAAGTCGATCCACCAATTTTAACAGGAAGCGCGCCAGAAGGAACGACAGAATTGTTCCATACGAAATATTTTGATGAAGATGCATACCTTTCTCAAAGTGGCCAGCTATATATGGAAGCAGCAGCGATGGCACTTGGCAAAGTGTTTTCGTTCGGTCCAACGTTCCGTGCTGAAAAATCAAAAACGCGTCGCCATTTAATCGAGTTTTGGATGATCGAGCCGGAAATGGCATTTTACCAATTCGAAGATAACTTACAAGTACAAGAACAATACGTATCCCATATTGTACAGTCGGTGTTGAAACATTGTCAGCTAGAGCTAAAAACGCTCGGCCGTGATACGTCTAAATTAGAAAATGTAAAGCCGCCATTTGCGCGCATTACGTATGATGAAGCGATTCAGCTTCTCCATGAAAAAGGATTTGACGACATTCAATGGGGCGATGACTTCGGTGCTCCACATGAAACGGCGATTGCAGAAAGCTTTGATAAACCGGTATTTATTACACATTATCCAACGACATTAAAGCCGTTTTACATGCAGCCGGATCCGAATCGTCCTGAAGTTGTTCTTTGCGCCGATTTAATTGCCCCAGAAGGATATGGAGAAATTATCGGTGGTTCGGAGCGCATTCACGATTACGATTTATTAAAGCAACGGTTAGAAGAACATCAACTATCGCTCGAAGCGTATAAATGGTATTTAGAGCTTCGTCAATACGGCTCTGTGCCGCATTCTGGTTTCGGATTAGGTCTTGAGCGAACAATCGCGTGGATTTGCGGCGTCGAACACGTTCGTGAAACGATTCCGTTCCCGCGTTTATTAAATCGTTTATATCCATAATGAACAAATCCCCCGTGCTCACATGGGGGATTTGTTTTATGATATAATAGGGCGTGAGGTGTTTGATATGAATAATGAAATGATTCGTTTTTTCCGTACAGGAAGCATTGCCATTCCACGATTATTGTTAACGAACTATAAGACGCTTGGATTAAATGAAACAGAGTTTATGTTGCTTTTACACATTCATTCGTTTCTTGAGCAAGGCATTTCGTTTCCAACGCCAGATGAAATTGCGGCTCGAATGACAATTTCTCCAGAAATGTGCATGCAACAATTAAGAAAGCTCGTTCAAAAAGGGTTTTTAGCCATTGAAGAGCAGATGGATAACCATATTCGAAGTGAATGTTATTCGCTTGATCCACTTTGGGAAAAGCTCATTCGCACGGTTTTTCAAGGACAAAAACAAGCGGAAGAACAAGAGGAGCAATTATATACCGTTTTCGAGCATGAGTTTGGCCGTCCGCTTTCACCGATGGAGTGTGAAACGTTAGCGATGTGGATGGATCAAGATGAACATGATCCGACGATCATTAAAGCGGCATTACGGGAGGCTGTATTATCTGGAAAACTAAATTTCCGTTATATTGATCGAATTTTATTTGAATGGAAAAAGAACGGCATTAAAACAATTGAACAAGCGCAACAACATGCAAAAAAGTTTCGCAAAAACCAAGGAAAACAAGACCAACCATATAAACCAACCGTTCCGATTTATAATTGGCTTGAACAGTCGTAGAAAGGATGGTTACATGCTAACAAAACAACAAATTCGCTACTGTTTAGACGAGATCGCAAACATGTTTCCAAATGCGCATTGTGAGCTTATTCATCGCAACCCGTTTGAACTGTTAATCGCCGTCGTTTTATCGGCGCAATGTACAGATGCGCTCGTCAATAAAGTGACGAAGCAATTATTTGAAAAATATAAAACACCAGAAGATTACGTGTCTGTGTCGTTAGAAGAGTTGCAACAAGATATTCGTTCGATCGGTTTATATCGGAATAAAGCGAAAAACATCCAGCAATTATGTCGAATATTAATTGAACAATATGATGGAAACGTGCCGCAAAGCCGCGAGGAATTAATGAAGCTTCCTGGCGTTGGGCGCAAAACAGCGAACGTTGTCGTATCTGTTGCCTTTGGCGTTCCTGCTATTGCTGTGGATACGCATGTCGAACGAGTAAGCAAACGGCTCGGTATTTGCCGCTGGAAAGATTCGGTGTTAGAAGTAGAAGAAACGTTAATGCGTAAAATTCCGAAAGAAGAATGGTCGGTGACCCATCATCGCCTTATTTTTTTTGGGCGTTATCATTGTAAAGCACAGTCGCCTAAATGCGACATATGTCCGCTTCTTCATCTTTGTCGTGAAGGAAAAAAACGGATGAAAGGAAAGATGTAAATGATCGTTCCAAAAACGTTTCAACATCCGCTCTTTTTTGCGACCGATACGGTCGATATCGAGACGCTTCAACCGTTTCCGATGATGATGAAGCATGTGCCGTTTTATTATGATATGACAAATGAAGAAAAGCCATGGCAACAAAAAGAACGTGCGCTTCCTGCCGTATTTCAGCTTTGGGAAGAAGAAAAACGTGAGCTTGCCCCGTTGTTTGCAAAACGTCAAGCGAAACAAGCAAAAGACGGGATCATTCGGGGGGTAGGCTATTTTTTATGCGCGCTATATTGGCTGAACGAACGCCCAGTAGGAAATGTATGCTGCTGGGAAGAAGAAGTTTTATCTCTTCCGCTTCGACCGTTAAATGTCGTTGATCGGCTTTCCTTTATTTTCGCTCGACCGGCTCTTCATCATTCGTTTATTCAATTAGACGAATTATTTATCGAGCTTACGAAACTGTTTTATAAACAAATGGTTCAACAAAAAAGAGGCTGAGCACGTGCGCTCAGCCTCTTTCTTATGATTGGCGATCGGTCGTTCCGTTATTGTTTCCGTTTCGTTGCTGGTTATTCGTCCCTGATGAATTGTTATTCGGATTGTTTGGTTCGTTCGGATTTGTCGGGTTTGTTGGCGTCCCCGGATTGCTTGGATTTGGCTCGCTCGGGTTTGTTGGATTTTCCGGGTTTGTTGGCGTCTCCGGGGTTTCTTCGTTTCCCGACTGTCCTGGTGACTCATTTTCGTTCGGTTGTTCCGGCTCTTCTTTTGGAATTTGCACAAGCGCTGTCGCTGGCGCGCTTTGTGTGCCGTCAGCTGTCACAACGTATACTTCAAACAAGTATACGGAGCCTTCTTTTGCGTCGACAGTTAGCTGTGAATCTTTTGTTTTTGCGATCACTGTCGGTTTGCGACCGTCTACCGTTTGCCGTACTTCAAACAATACATCTTTTTCTGGGTCGATCGTATATGACCATGCGAGCGAAATCGTTTGTGTTGTTGGATCGTATTGCGCTCGTAAGTCTTTTACTGGTTCAATCACTTCCGGTTCATCTTCAGCCACTTCTGTCGGTTCTTCATAACCGCGAACGAAATATTCGTACGTAATTTCGCTTTCTGGCGTATGTTCGCTGGCGAGTTTCGGCGGATTCGTTCCTTTTTTCACCGCTAGTTTCACAACGCTTTTCGGTTGTTTAAAATCGCCGCCACTACCGTCGTCAATATGGGAAATGACGCGTTTAAACAACTGTTTTGCATATTGTTGTTCAGGCTTTGATAAATACGCTTCGCTACTTTTTTTACTAAAACCGGTCCAAATGGCAGCCGTATAGTTTGGCGTATAACCGACAAACCAGCTGTCAGGCACAGCCCCTCTTTGCAGACCATACTTGCGGCGGTCTTTTTCATCGTAGTTCGTCGTTCCTGTTTTTCCGGCAATATGAAGCCCTGGTACGTTCGCTGCTGTTCCTGTTCCAGATTGAACGACCGTTTTTAACATATCGGTAATCATAAACGCCGTATAATCTTTCATCGCGGCTTTTGGCTCTGGACGAAGATCGATTTCTGTTCCATCTGGAAACACCACTTTTTTCACCGCATGCGGTTCAATGTAAATGCCACCGTTTCCAAATGAGCTATATGCGCCAGCCATTTGTAACGGAGATACCCCTTTGCCGACGCCGCCAACCGCATAGGCCTCATGCATCTCTTCAAAGCCCATGCCAAGCTTGTTCGCAAACTGTTTTGCTCGCTCTAAACCGACTTCTTGAAGCGCTTTTAAGGCAGGGATGTTTCGGGAACGAGCAAGTGCTGTTCGCATTGACATTTGTCCTTCATATTTGCCGTCCCAGTTTTTAATTGGCGTTCCATCAGAATATTGATACGGTTCATCTTTTAATTGATGGTACGTTGACCATTTTAAATATTCAATCGCTGGGCCGTAATCGACGATCGGTTTAATGGTTGAACCTGGCTGTTTTCGTGTATCGGTTGCATAGTTAAATCCGAACGTAACACCTTCTTCTTTTTTCCGTCCGCCGCCAAGCGCCCGAATTTCGCCTGTTTTCGTATCTACGACTGCAATACCAGCTTGAAAATCAGCTTTATTTGTACGAATGACTTCATCGGAATTCAATAAATTCTCTACATATGATTGAGCGTTCGGATCTAATGTTGTATAAATGTGCAATCCGGCAGTAAATACATCAAGCCCTGTTTTTTCTGTTACTTCATCGATCACTTGATCAATAAAGGAATCGTACGGAATATCGCTTTGTTGTTTATTTTCTGTTAATAGCGATTGAACAGGTATTTTTTTTGCCGCTTCAGCTTCTTCTTTTGAAATAAATCCGTGCTTCACCATGAGCGACAATACTGTATTGCGACGCTTTTCGGCCGCTTCTGGATGCGTAAACGGATTGTAGTTGTTCGGGCTTTGTGGAATGCCGGCGAGCAATGCCGCTTCTGGAAGCGTTAATTGCGATAAATCACTTTTGCCAAAGTACGTTTCCGCCGCTTTTGCGACACCGTACGCCCGATTTGAATAATAAATTTTGTTTAAATACATTTCTAAAATTTCGTGTTTCGAGTATTTTTGTTCAAGCCGAATGGCAAGCCATAGCTCTTGCACTTTTCGTTTTAATGTTTTTTCAGGCGTTAAAAAAGAAAGTTTGACGACTTGTTGTGTAATCGTACTTCCACCTTCAGCGCCAAATCCTTCGCGAATGTTTGCTAAAACGGCGCCGAAAAAGCGTACAATATCAAAACCGTGATGTTCGTAGAAGCGCGCATCTTCTGTCGCAAGCACCGCGTTCTCAAGCACTTTTGGAATATCGTTATACGATACGTAAATGCGCTTTTGTTGGCCGAGCTCTGTTACTTTTTCGCCATTCACGTCGTACACGATCGAAGCTAAAGGATCGCGCAGCAACGTTTCATCGAGCGGCGGCGCATCTTTAATCATCCAAGCAAATGCGGCTACTCCAGAAAACATTCCAATGGTCATGATGAGCAACATGATCAACACAATTTTTTTCATTATCGAACGCCCTCGCTCCCGCGGACGTTGTTTTTTTTGTTCTACTTGTTTTCGTTCTGTTCGTGAACGATAATTCGCCATATCGTTCCTCCTATTCTAAAAATATAGTTTGTCCACAATTTGAATATAATCGATTCGTGGATGATAGCCAAGCGGAATGAGATGGCCATGCCGTTCTACTTCCGTCTTTGTGATTGATTTGCGTCCACCTTGTTGTTTTCGCTCCCAATATTCAAGGAGGTGATGTGCATCGAATAAATACGTTTCATCGAGTGTTGTAAAACGCAAAATCACGAAGCAAATCGCTCCGTGGGCTAGTACTTGTTTCATATGTTCAATTTGATGTTCATGAAAATTTTGAAGCGGGAACGACGTACGATTTCTCGTTTCTTTTGCTTCAAAGTCAATATATTTCCCACGGTATACGCCGTTATAGTCCGTCGTTGACGGTTGTTTAAAATACGCCTCTTTAATGACGGCCGCGCTTCGTTTTGGATAATCGACTCGGACGATTTGCACCGGCGTCGGTTTTTTATGAATGACGGCAATGCCTTGAGCTAAATAATAGGCGTTTGTTTCGTTTAAATCCGCCTCTAGCGTCATTCCGCGATTTCCATACGTATCAGAAGCACGAGTATGCCATGTGCGTTCATTTTCTTTTTTTTCATATGCTCGCCCATTCGGATATTTAAACATATCATCCCCCCTTGAATGTTCAACATTATACCATATGTTTTATCTGTTCGTCATTTGCCCGAAAATTAGAAAAAGAATGATGTTTTGACAAGAAAATAAGAAAATGATATAAATGTTTTGTATATATGTATATTCAAAAATTTGAATATATAAAAGGGGGATTTTGTTTGAAGCGGTTTCAAGGATACACCATGGCTCATTTTCAAAAAGATGTATTGTCAGGGTTTATTGTAGGTGTTATTGCTTTGCCGCTTGGGATGGCGTTTGCAATTGCTTCTGGTGTAAAACCAGAATACGGAATTTATACGACTATTGTTGCTGGGATTCTCATTTCTCTTTTTGGTGGTTCAAAGTATCAAATTGGAGGGCCTACGGGGGCATTCATTCCTATTTTATTAGGCATCGTATTGACCTATGGATATGAAAACTTGCTTGTTGCAGGTTTTTTATCAGGAATTATGCTTGTGTTATTTGGCGTTTTGCGCTTAGGCTCACTTATTAAGTTTATTCCGCGCCCTGTGACGATCGGGTTTACAGCGGGAATTGCCGTTATTATTTTTACCGGACAAATTCCTAATTTTTTAGGATTAAATGTAAAAAAGCATGAAGCGTTTGTCGATAATATGAAGGAAATATGGATGCATCTCAATGATGTAAATATATATAGCGTCATTATCGCATCCATCGGGCTTGTCGTTCTTTTACTTGCACCAAAAGTTGTGCCTAAAATACCGAGCCCATTACTAAGCTTAGTTGTGTCAAGCTTATTTGCCTTTTTTTTATTTGAAAACAAAGTAGCAACAATCGGATCTGTTTATGGGGAGATTCCGAATACACTTCCACATGTTTCTATTCCTAACTTAACATTAGAACATATATATGAGATGATTAGGCCGGCTTTTGTCATTGCTATGCTTGGAGCGATTGAATCTTTGTTATCAGCGGTTGTTGCCGATGGAATGACAGGAGAAAAACATCATAGTAATCGCGAGTTAATCGGCCAAGGAATCGCGAATATAGTGACGCCTTTTTTTGGCGGGATTCCGGCGACTGGTGCAATTGCGCGAACGGCAACGAATATTAAAAGTGGGGCGACATCTCCATTGTCTGGTGTGATTCACGGTGTTGTCGTTCTTGTTATTTTACTTATTTTTTCTCCTTATGCATCACATATTCCGCTAGCGAGTATGGCACCGATTTTAATGATTGTCGCTTGGAATATGAGTGAGCGGAAAGAATTTATACATGTGTTAAAAATGAAGTCAGCCGATTCAATTGTGCTTGTCATTACATTTGTTTTAACGATTTTCGTGAACTTGACTGTTGCTGTGGAAGTAGGGCTCATTTTAGCGGTGATATTGTTTGTAAAAAGAATGACAGATGTATTTCAAGTATTTAAAGTACTTCCAGATGAAAAAAAGAAAAAAGTAACTCCGAGAATGGTTGAACAAGGTAAGGATTGTCCACAAATTAGTATATATACAATTGATGGACCGCTGTTTTTCGGTGTCGCTCAAATGTTCGAGCAATCGATTATGGCGACAATACACCATGCTCCACGTGTTCTTATTTTACGTATGAGCAAAGTGCCATATATGGATCAAACAGGTGAAGCGAATTTAGCAAGTCTTGTTGAGCATTTTCAATCAAAAGGCGGAATTGTTTTCGTCTCTGGTATACAACAACAACCGAAAGAGATGTTAAAAAGATCTGGATTATATGATAAAATTGGCACAGAAAACTTTTTTGAACATACAGGTGAGGCGCTACAAACTGCTTTTTCACACATTAATCGAACGCAATGTGTCGGCTGTAAGCATTATGCGTTTTCAGAGTGCCGCCAGTTATGTCATATTCAAGGGGAACAAGCGGTCAATCATTTTAAAACAGAATATGTCGGAGGAAACAAATGAACCTAGAATTACAACAATTTAAGGCAGAGTTTTTTAAAGCTTTAGCTCACCCACTGCGCATCCGTATTTTAGAACTGTTAGCAGAAGGAGATAAAAACGTCAATGAGCTACAAACGCTAATTGGTGCGGAAGGGTCAGCTGTGTCTCAGCAACTAAGCGTGTTGCGCGCAAAAAATATTGTATATGGTACAAAACATGGAAACAGAGTCATCTATTCATTGCGTGATCCGATGATTGTGGATTTATTAAGTATTGCTAAACAAATTTTTAACAATCATTTAATTGATGCGATTTCCATTTTAGATAAAATGAATGAAGAGAAAGAAACAGGGGAGGCGTAACCTCTCCTGTTTCTTTATGTAGAAGGGCGGTCTGGACCTTCTAGTTTTTTGTCGCCAAATCCTGTTGTTTCTTCTTGCTTCGGCTTTTGTTTTTTCTTTTGCTCTTTTTTCGCCATGTTGTCGCCTCCTTTCACCATTTTATTTTGACCGTTCATATAAAAAACATGCGAACATATTTGTCGAATTTTGTACGTATACCACTTTGTTTGCCGAATTTCTTCTAGTTTTGTCAATCGAGAAGGGACGAGGAGATGGATAGCGAATGTGTATGGCAAAGGGCGAAAGGGGAGTTGGAGGATGGAACATATTCAAATGCAATTACAACAATTGTTTGATGACATTGAACAATTAGAAAAAAAATTAAAAGAGCGTACGACTGAGCAAATGGATACACATTACGATATGCAACAAGACAGTTTACAAGACATCGAACGCCAACTCGACAACATTGAACAACAAATCGAAAAAAAAGAGACGTATATGTTCGCTCCGGCGATATAAAAAGGTGGCGCGTTGGCCACCTTTATTCTTTTACACGTTCAATTGTCACTGGACGATGCGTTTCGCTTCCTACTGTGTCAATGGCATATTCGACAACTTCACGTTGCTTCGACTCAACATGTTCACCATGTTTTGGCTTCTCGCTTTCATGTCCTTTTTTCTTATGGTGAAAATGAACACCACGCCCCATTTTCATCCGCCTCCTTTTCCATGCTAGCGTCTCATTTAGCATGGCACAAGAGGGGCGAAATCATTCAGCGCTTCCTGAATATTGTTCTACTCGTTCGTCATCAGGCTTATACGCTCCAAGCGCTTCTAAATCGCGCACAAGATGGCGGTATACGCCAAGCGGCAATTCATTGCGCAAATAAAGTTGACGCGCAAAGTCAAGCAGCTCGTTTGCATCGATCGGCTCATACTGTTTTGTCGCGATAAATTTGTTTTTTAATTCAATAATTGTCATAATTATTCCCTCCCCCTTTTGCACTTATCATAACATAAAAAAAGACGACATGTTAAATTCAAAAAATTGAGAATTCCGACATTGATTGACACGATTAGTCATGAACCATTTTGCGAAAAACGAATACGATGTAGTGAAAGGGGAGAGAAAAGATGTACCAGCCATGGTCTACGATGCAAATGCCGCATATGGTACCTGTTCATTACCATCCATATTATTCCCAACCGACTTCGTTTCCTGTTCCACCAGTCGTTCCGCCCATGTCTCCATTTGCTACACCGCCTGCCTCTCCGTTCGTTCCACCCATGTCTCCATTCGCTCCTGCAAAGCCGCCAAGCTTGCTTGAGCAGTTTAAAACGAAAGAAGGAACGTACGATATTACAAAAATGATGAATACGATGGGGCAGGCGGTGCAAGTCATGAACCAAATGAGCGGGCTCGTAAAAGGATTAACGCAAACGTTTAAAATGTAACGTTTGCGTTTTTTTATCGTTTATTCAATTGGAATAAATGTTTTCTTTTGTGGGAGGCGAATGATAAGTTTACCGTCTTGAAATGACGCTTGAATGTCTGATTCACGAACAGGATAAGGGAGAAAAATAGATTTTGTCGCGCGTTCATACGTTCGCTGACGATGAATCATTTTCTTTTCATCATCAATCGTTTCCGTTTGTTCATCGTAAACGACCGACAACAATAGACGTGTGTCGTCTATAAACTGTAAATGAACGTTCTCACGTTTCACATTTGGAAGATGGGCGATGATGATATATTGTTCTTTTGTTTCTCGTACATCGATTGGGATATAGATCGGCGAAAACGTGCGATGAACATATTCATCAAGCGTATACAACAATTTTTTTAATGAACGATCATCAAAAAACGAATCGAGCATATGAGATAAATCTTTTTTCATAACATATTCACTCCTTATGACATACGTTTGTTCGTAATATATGCAGGAAAAAATAAATTGTTCGCGAAACTTTTTATGTTGTGATTCGTAAATATGTGAAAGAGATGAGAAGGGAAGAGAGCGTGTGCAAAGAAAACGAGAGAAAAACAAGCGGTCAAACGTCAAACATATCGTAAACAAATATAAAGAAAAAGGAATCAACATCAGCTTATGTAAGCCGCGTGCAGCGATTAAATGGCTTTTTGTGCAAAATAGTTGCCTTTTTCCACATATATGATACAATGAAACTAAAGTTCATATATGTCAAGAGACGAAGAGAGACCATACATGCATAATAAGTAAAGCTTATTGTGCTTGTTTTGGTCTCTTTTTATTTAAATTTAAGAAAGTATAAAATTTTAGGTTCATGTCTAGCTCCAAGCGCCATCGGCTCGAGTCGCTCCGCCCCACACTGCGGCGGCAACAGCCTCCTCGGTGGGGCTTGTGCGCTCTTCGCCGATAGGCGGGCGCTTTGCACTTTTCTTATTATAGGGGGAATGATGATGTTTTCAGCGAAACAACGAATGGAAATAATCGAGGAAATGAGTAAAACGACGTATGATGTGCTTGTGATTGGCGGAGGTATTACCGGTTGTGGCATCGCGCTCGACGCAACGACGCGCGGAATGAAAACAGCGCTCATTGAGATGCAAGATTTTGCGGCTGGCACGTCCAGTCGTTCGACGAAACTCGTTCATGGGGGATTACGTTATTTAAAACAGTTCGAAGTAAAAATGGTCGCAGAAGTAGGGAAAGAGCGGGCCATTGTATATGAAAACGGTCCGCATGTTACGACACCAGAATGGATGTTATTGCCGATTCATCGCGGTGGCACGTTCGGAAAATGGAGTACGTCTATCGGATTATGGGTGTACGATCATTTAGCGCGCGTCAAAAAAGAGGAACGGCGAACGATGTTATCACCATATGAAACGTTGCAAAAAGAGCCGTTAATTAAACAAGACGGATTGCTTGGCGGTGGTTATTACGTTGAATATCGAACAGATGATGCACGATTGACGATTGAAGTAATAAAAAAAGCGGTGGAATGCGGAGCTCACGCAGTCAATTATGTAAAAGCAGAATCGTTTTTGTACGATGAAAATGGGCGGATCAATGGAGTGATATGTCGCGAGCAAACGACAGGGAAAACGTTTACGATATATGCGAAAAAAATTGTCAATGCGGCAGGGCCATGGGTCGATATATTACGTGAAAAAGACGGCTCACACGTCGGAAAAAAACTGCGCTTAACAAAAGGGGTGCACATTGTCGTTGATCAAGCACATTTCCCGCTTAAGCAAGCGGTATATTTTGATACGCCTGACGGTCGCATGGTATTTGCGATCCCGCGCGAAGGGAAGACGTACGTCGGCACGACAGATACGTTTTATGACGGAGATCGCGTCCACCCGAAAATGACAAGCGATGATCGCGACTATTTACTGCGCGCCATTCGATACATGTTCCCGACCGTTCATTTAACGGAACAACATATTGAATCAAGTTGGGCTGGATTGCGTCCACTCATTTATGAGGAAGGGAAAGATCCATCTGAAATTTCCCGGAAAGATGAAGTTTGGCAATCTCCATCTGGTCTGATTACGATCGCAGGGGGAAAGTTAACAGGCTATCGCAAAATGGCTGAAACGGTTGTTGATTTGATCGCTAAACAGCTAGGTGGGACATATCCACCGTGTCAAACGAAACATTTGCCGATTTCCGGTGGGGACGTTGGCGGTGCGAGCCGATGGCATACGTTTATGTGTGAAAAAATCGCTGAAGGAATGGCTTGCGGCTTGACGGAGCAACAAGCAAAACGGCTCGTGCAGCGATACGGTACAAATGTCGATCGTTTATTCGCTTTTGCTAGCACATACAATCGAGAGGAAATAGCTCTTCCTATTGATTGGTATGTGATGTGCATATATGCACTTGAATGCGAAATGACGGTGACACCGCTCGACTTTTTCATTCGGCGTACCGGAGCGCTCTTTTTTGACATTCAGGCGGTTCGTCAGTTAAAAGAAGCAGTCGTTACGTTGATGCAATCGTATTTTCATTGGACAGAAGAGGAGCGAAATAAATACGAACAGCAAGTAAACGTTGCGCTTCATGATGCCGTTATTCCGAGCAATGAAGCACAACGTTAGAGCGCTAGGCGGGATCTTCCGCCTTTTCTATTTCTTTCAATTTTTCTATAATGCGCCGTTTACGATAAAACATGGAACCAACTTCAGCAATATCAGCAATCATTGTTTGATTTGTCCACGCTCCGAATAACATCCCGACAATGGGAATCGCTTGAAATAGTTTTTTCCAGCCGTACTGATCGCGAAATGCCCAAACGATTTCCCGCCAACCTTGCAGTTGAGACATCGTTTGTCGTTCATTTTTCATCGACCATTCGTTTAAAATGGCTTGTTTTCCAACGACATCAGCAAGCGCAAATTGTAAACATTTGACGATAAATAATCGTTCTTCTTTCTCATGTGGATCAAATCCATAGATCGTTGCAATTTCTTGCAACGTTTTTAAAGCGGTTCCGAGAACGACAACAACATCGAGAAGCAACGTAAACGCACCGCCAAATCCTGTCGTAGCCCCTTGATATGTCGCAAACGTTTTTCGTTTAGCAACAAGTGCTTCACACGCTTCATTCATCTTTTGTAAAGGAAGCGAGCGAACATCGTCTAACGTGATCTCCCCATAAAAAGAGGATAAAACCGCTTCTTTATTTACGAGATATTGTCCACCTGTTTGAATATATTGTCCGAGCTCATCAAGCAATTGCGCCATTTTTTTATGTATCCATGCGGGCGTGAGCCGATCAAGTAACATAAACGGTAAACGGCTCATTTTTTCCCAAAACCATATACGCTTTTGTTCTTTTTCCCATTGTTCAATGTGATGGAGCTGTTCCATTAAAAACGATTGATGATCCATTTCATTCACCTCACCGATACATACGAATGAAAACACGAGAAGTTTCAAAAAACACCGGCAATCGTGCCGGTGTTAATGAAATTGTACGTCAATTCGTTTTTTCCCCTCAGATTGTGCTTTCGGAATACGAATTTCAAGTACACCATTTTTATATGATGCTTGTACGTTTTCATGTGCAGCATGGGACGGAAGTGGAATCGTGCGATAAAATCGTCCGTAAAACCGCTCTTGTCGATGCATATGTTCATCTTTTACATCATGTTGTCGCCGCACTTGACCGCTAATTGATAATGTTTGATCGTCAATATGAATGTCAACATCTTCTTTTCGTTCTAGTCCCGGAATGTCACACGTGACAATCATTTCTTTGTCATTTTCATGCACATCGACGCGCGGCATACGAAACATATCATCCATATGCGATAAAAAGGAAGGGAAGTTCGAAAACATACGTTCTACATCTCGGCGCATCACATCTAACGAACGAAATGGATCCATCGTAAAGCCTCCTCGTATCATATTCGATACGTATTTTGTGCAAATCGGACAAAGTTATACAAAAAAAACTTGCCTCAGCGCGAAGGCAAGTTTTCCAACTGTTGCACGTATAAACGAACGAGCTCGTATTGCTGTTTGGCATCAAGCGATGATGTGGCAATTCGCTTCACGGCTAATGAAAATTTTTCATAAGGTGATTTTCTTAAGCGCGGATGTGTCATTTCATCTAATAAATCGCGCTGAATAGCATCGAGCAGCACATGTTCCGCTTCGTTTTCCCCGACAGGCAACGAACGGTTTGACCATAATGATCGATATGCCTCTAACAGTTCCACGACCACCCCTCCTTAATCAATCCGTTCAATCGTTTCTGCCATTTGTAAAAAAGGATCTAATTCGTTTGCTTGTTGAACAAAAATCGTCAGCCGCATCGCCGTTCCATTTTTTACGACAAACACGTATACTTCGCCACTTTCAATGGCGCTTTTATATACATCGGCACCGTTTAAACGAGTTCCTTTTGTCCACGTCATTTTTTCGACTGTTCCATCTTTGCTGCTTGCCTTTACGTACTGTTCTGCTTGTTCGGCAATGAGAGACCAATCCGCTCCTTCATCAATGAGTTCAACAGTCATCGACGCTTTTTCTTCATCGAGAAAAATCATATCTTTCCCTGGCTCGACCGCTTCCGCCATATAGCCGTTTAAAATATTTGCTTGAAACGGCTGATTGCTACTTTTATATGTGAAAGAAGATGGTTGCGGTTGTTCGCTCGTTTCCGTTTCCGTCCGTTCAATCGTTTTCGCCATCGTCATAAACGTATTCAGCCAGTTATCTTCTTTTTTCGTAAATACCGTTAAAAACATCGGTTCATCTCCCGTCACACCAACGATATAAACGACATCGTTATCGACAGGTGCTTCATATACGATCGCATCTTCAAATGGGAGTGTGCCTTCAAACGGTGTAGCTTGTTCAGAGACGGCCATGGCTCTTTCTTTTGCGTACGTTTCCATCTGATCTTTCGCTTCTTTCGGCAGCAGCTCAATACGCATCCATTGGTCTTGTTCGCTTTCATGCATCACGACATCTTTTCCCGGTTCTTCAGCTTCTAAAGTGAATGCTGGTAATAACGAAATTGTAAACGATTGATTTGTGCTTTCGACAGGTGTGAAATTTTGCGGCGTTTGCTCTTTTGTTTCTTGTTTATGTTCGACAGGCTGTTTCGCTGGCGCTGTCGTTTGTTCGTTACATGCGGAAAGCAATGTAGCGACAGCCGCCGCACAAATGAGTAGCTTCGATCGTTGTTTCATTTGTTTCGCTCCTTTAATTGTTTTTACTTTTATTGTCTTATAGTTTCACGTTTCATGCAAGTATTCCTTTCTATATACAATGGTGCGATTTCGTCCTTGTTGCTTCGCTTCATACAAAGCGATGTCCGCTTGCTTAAATAGCTCTGATTCATTTGTTGCAAGCGTTGGAAAAACAGAAATGCCGATGGAAATCGTAATATGCACCGTTTGTTGTTGCACGAAAAACGGATGACGTTCAATCGTTGTTCGAATATGTTCGGCAAATGTCACCGCTTCATGTTCACAGCTTGAAAGTAATATTGAAAATTCTTCCCCGCCATTGCGAAAAGCCATCCCGTCTTTCGAAACGAGCGAGCGGACCAGTTCGCCAAGATCACGTAAAATGACATCCCCGCCATCATGCCCATATGTGTCGTTAATCAATTTAAAGCGATCAATATCAAATAAAATAAGAGATAAACAGCTGTTTTTCTCTTTCGCTTGCTCGAGATGTTGCCCAAATAACGTATGAAACTGACGAACATTATAAAGCCCGGTCAAAAAATCAGTCGTTGCCCATTGTTTATAATGTTGCAACATGTCTTTTGATTGCCGAATATCTTTACAAATATTCGCAGCTACATATGTAGCGACAATCGAAATAGGCCAAAAAACAACGAGTGTTTGCGTATAGATGTGTTCATCTCGCATGTTAATAAACAAAGCAAGCGAAATGAAGCACATGCTGTAGACGTTCATCCAAAACGTTGTAATCGTTATATGTCGTTTCATCCGTTGACTGATCCATCCGCAACCGATCGCAATCGCAAGAGAAATAAAAAAAGAAACGATCGATGCAAACGTATTGCCGAACAAAAAACGCCCTGTTCCCATGATCATGCCTGCCGCCAGTGCGCTCGGCATCCCGCCGTAGTAGCTTACGACAACGAGTGGCACGTGGCGCAAATCTGCGATGATTCCATGTCCAAGCGGAATGGAAAAAAACATAAGCACGATGCTTAATAAACCGCAAAAAGCCCCAGCAAGTAAACGCATATGAAAAGGGGATTGTTGATGAACGGTAGAAGGGAAAAACTTGCTAATCAAATAAAATCCGGCAATAAGTATGCCGCTATTGGCAATAAATTGCTTAAACATCGTCCGCTCCTCCTCTCTTTGCCAATATATGCGGACGAAAAAAAATGTTGCGGACAAACGCCGCAACATTGTTAAATGGAAATGGCCCACTCGCCGTTTCGCATAATCGGCTCACGAACCCCGTCTTTTGTCACTCCATCGACGTTTAATTCATGAGAACCGATCATAAAATCTTCATGTACTAAGCTATCGTTTGCCCCACGCTCAAGCAGTTCTTCTGTACGCATATTTGTCCCGCCTTCGATGTTTGTCGGGTACGCTTTTCCGAGCGCTAAATGTGAGGCAGCGTTTTCATCAAATAACGTATTATAAAAGACAAGATTTGATTGTGAAATTGGAGATTGATGTGGTACGAGCGCAATTTCTCCTAGTCGGCGTGCGCCTTCGTCTGTATCAAGCAAATGTTTGAGCGTGTCATAGCCGACTTCTGCAGTAAAATCAACGACTTTTCCGTCTTTAAATGTAAGCGTAAAGCCGTCAATAATATTGCCGCCATAGTTCAGCGGTTTCGTATTTCGCACAACCCCATTCGTTCCATCTTTATGTGGCATTGTAAACACTTCTTCTGTTGGCATATTCGGATTAAATACGATGCCGTCTGTACTTTTTGCTGCACCACCGGCCCAAATATGTCCATCTGGCAGTTCAACTGTTAAGTCTGTCCCTGGGCCGTTATAAATGAGCTGTTTATATTGCTTATTGTTTAAATAATCAACGATGCGAGCTAATTTTTCATTATGCGCTTTCCATGCTGCGATCGGGTCTTCTTGATCGACGCGTGTGACGCGGAAAATGACTTCCCATAACGCTTTTATTCCTTCTTCTTCGCTCATATGAGGAAATACTTTTTTCGCCCATGCAGGTGTCGGCACGGCAATTAAAGACCAGCAGTTATGGTCCGCCATTAAGCGACTGCGGTAATGTTGTAACGCAAGGCTTGCCGCTTTTGTTGCCGCAGCTACACGTGCCGGATCAATATCTTTCAATAAATCTGGATTTGGTGCATAAATACTTAAAAACGCCCCACCTTTTTCAGCCACTTCTTCACGTCCTTTAGCAAGCCAAGACGGATATTCATGAAGCGCTTCTTCGGGTGCATGTTTAAATTTTATGTACGTGATTTCTTCATCGCTCCACTCGACATGCACATGTTTTGCACCAGCTTCGTACGCTTTTTTCGCAATTTCACGTACAAGTGGGGCAGACGGAAGCGGAGCGTTAATATACAACGTTTGCCCAGGTTGAATGTTAACGCCAACACGTACAGCTAATTCTGCATATTTTTGTAACATACCAAAGCCTCCTTGTTGTAAAGCATACTATCATTTTAACAAAAGGAATGATGTTGTGAAAACATTTTCGCCTGTATTATGATTAAGGAAGAAACATAACGAGAAAGGGAATGACTTATGGCATGTGGTGACCAACAATTATTTTATATTGAAGGACTATTTATTTGTGCTTATGAACGAACAGTTGATGTGCAAGTGAAAGGAGAGACGCTTACGTTTACAACGAACGAGCCGATCATTGGCTTTTGTGCAGGGGATGATGTTGGCGTCGCTTTTTATGAAATAGATGGGGAGAAAAAGCTGATTTCGCTTGAAAGAAAAGACGGCCCACCACTTTCGTATGTAAATGGGGAATGGTTTGCCGAAATTATATTTGTCGAATCGATTGATGCGACAACGTTTTTATTTGATTTGTATCGTTCACCTTATCGCGATTACGAACAGATGATTACGAACGAGCCGTTTTCATGTGAACGCGAAACGATCATGACGGTTGTTTTCGTTCGTGAAAATGGAAAAAATATATTGAAAAAGGTTGTTGGATAATGCGTGTCGTCATTGCGCCAGATTCATTTAAAGGAAGCTTATCAGCAAAAAACGTATGTTCCATTATAAAAGAAGCATTTCAACATGAATATCCAGAAGCGACTGTCATTTCTGTTCCGATGGCAGACGGAGGAGAAGGAACAATGGAAGCGATCGTTTCAGCAATGAACGGTTCCGTTCGCTATGTAACGGTTCGCGGTCCGCTGTTTGAAACGCGGCAAGCGGCATACGGTGTCGTTGGGGATACGGTCATTATTGAAGTCGCGCAAGTGATCGGCTTACCACTCGTTCCGAATGAAAAGCGTCATCCGCTTTATACGACAACATATGGTGTAGGTGAAATCATTACCGCAGCGCTTCATGCGGGGTATCGCCGGTTTGTGATCGGGCTTGGCGGGAGTAGCACAAACGATGGTGGTTTCGGGATGTTATGTGCGCTTGGAGCGACGTTTACAAATGAAAAAGGGGAGTCATTGCCGCCCATGCCTTCTTCTTTGCCACATATTGCCCATGTCCATATGGCATCGCTTGATCGACGGATATATGAAAGCGAATTTCTTATCGCTTGCGATGTCGATAATCCACTTTATGGCGAGCGAGGAGCATCGTACGTATTCGGACCACAAAAGGGGGCAGATCGTGAAACGGTTCGCACATTAGATAAATGGCTATATACGTATGCGGAAAAAATCGAGCAGCAAATCGGGCGCTCATACGCTCTTGAACGCGGAGCAGGAGCGGCAGGCGGTTTAGGATTTGCCTTTTTATTGCTCGGTGGAACGTTGATTTCTGGAGCAAAACTTGTCGGTGAAACAGTGCAATTGCCACAAAAAGTGAAGCATGCCCACATCGTCATTACTGGCGAAGGACAAAGCGACGAACAAACGGTATATGGAAAAGTGCCGTTTTATGTTGGTCAATTAGCCAAACAATATGATGTTCCTGCTTTTTTATTGTCCGGTAGTCTCGGTGACGGATTTGAAAAACTATATGAATATTTCGTTACTTGTGATGCCATTGTGACAAAACCGATGACGGTAGAACAAAGTATGCAATCAGCGGCTACACTTTTATATACGAAAGCACGCAATCTTGCACGAATGCTCAAGCGGTTTTCGTAGCCGAAAACCGCTTGAATAATGCCCGAATTTTCCTAATTAAACATTGTTCTAAGTGAACAATAAAAGAAAAGAGAAACACATTTTTAACCACACAGTTTGTTGTCCTATTCGTTTCTTTTTCTTGTGCATATGATGTGAAAAAAGGAGGGGTGCGGGTGCAAGTCATTGTTTTTATGTATGTCATCGTTTATTACATCGCATTGTTTAGTACGTCTGGACAAACAGAAATGGTTGTTAGTTCGTTCTTTTCATTAGGTGGCATATGTCTTTCAGCCATTTTGTTATGGCGCGCGTCGATTCGTATAAAAACGAATGAGCGAATATTTTGGAAATGGATGACCATCGGTGCAATTTGTTACTTGATCGCCGAAACGATTTATCGCATATACGAGTGGTCGTCTCAAACCGAACCTACGTTTCCGAATTGGTCGGACGTATTTTATATTGCTCATTCATTGATGTATATTGCTTCATTACTATATATCATCATGCAACAACGAAAACAAATAGCGATGTGGCAAGCGTTATTCGATGCGCTCATCGTGACATGTGTGACGATGGCATATAGCTGGATATATATCATTCAGCCGATTATTCGTTTAGAAGAAAAAGTCTTATATGTCGCTGTTTTAGTTGCTTATCCTTTCCTTGATCTCGTGATGTTATTTTTACTGTTGCTTCTCTTTTTTGTAACAAATGTTCGTCGGATTTGGCTATGGAATATTGTAGGTGTTGGATTGTTTGTGTTTACAGATACGATATATTTCATTCAAATGATGCAATGGAATGAGGTATACAGTTCGTGGTTAGATCCGCTATGGATGATGAGCTTACTCATGATCAGTTTTTCAAGTTATGATGCAAAAGAAGGAGAGTTATCTTTTCAAAAGGAAGAACAATCGTTCCATATAAAAGTTCTCTTTCCATATATCAGTTTTCTTACTTTGATGTGGATGCCTTTTATTTATCTTGGCGACCAGATCGTCATCACATGTTTTGCTTTTGCGGTTGTATTCATTTTCATTCGTCAATTTATGACGTTAAAAGAAAACCGCCAGCTCGTTCAGCAATTACAAACATTAAACAACGACTTAGAACAAAAAGTCATGAAACGCACGCAAGAGTTGACTCAGCTGAATGAGCAATTAACATACGCTGCGAATCACGATTTTTTAACAGGGCTTTTTAATCGCAGAGCTTTCGTAACTGCACTTGAGCAGTCGATCGCTCAAGCGAATAAACAAAAACATAGCATGGCCGTTGTTTTTATTGATGTCGATCGCTTTAAACAAATCAATGACTATTTCGGACATGAAATAGGTGATGCGCTCATTGTACAAATCGGTCAATGGTTAAAAAAACAAGTCCGCTCAACAGATATCGTAGCACGACAAGGCGGAGATGAATTTACGATTATTGTTACACCAATTTATCACTTACATGAATTACAAACGATTGTTGAAAAAATGATGACCATTACCGAACAGCCGATAACAGTTAAACATTTAGATGTGCGCATCACGTTAAGTGTAGGAATTGCTGTTTACCCATTCGACGGAGAAACGAGCGATACGTTAATGAAGCATGCGGATATTGCAATGTATCGCGCCAAAGAGCAAGGAAAAAATCAATATCAATTTTTTAATAGCGAAATGGACCGTATCGTTTTACAAAAAACGATCATTGAAACGGCGCTTCACGAAGCGATTGAGAAAAAACAGTTCACCTTATTTTATCAGCCGCAATTTGATGTGCAAACGAAGGAATTAATCGGCATGGAAGCGCTCATTCGCTGGATTCATCCAAAGCTCGGTACAATTTCACCAAGCGTTTTTATTCCGATTGCAGAAGAAACGGGACAAATTATTCCAATCGGTGAATGGGTGATTGAAGAAGCGTGCCGACAAATGAAAAGCTGGAATGAACAAACTGGACGATCGCTTCGGATAAGCGTCAACATTTCTCCAAAACAATTTTTAAAAGAAAACTTTGTGGAACATATTCATTCCGTGTTACAAAACACGCCATTGCCACCTCATCAACTCGATTTAGAAATTACAGAAGGTGTCGCTGTATTTAAGGAACAGTATACGATTCATAAGCTCCAACAACTAAAGCAGCTCGGCGTGCACATATCGATTGACGATTTCGGGACAGGTTACTCATCGCTCAGTTATTTGCGCAAATTTCCGATTGATCGACTAAAAATTGCAAAACCGTTTATCGATGGAATGACGGAGGAAAAAGAAGACGTTGCCGTCGTTAAAGCGATTATTGTGCTGGCGAAAAACTTAAAATTGCGCGTCATTGCTGAAGGAGTCGAGACGTTGCAACAGTTAGATATTCTTCGTTCCCTTCAATGCGATGAAATTCAAGGATATGTGCTCGGTAAACCACTTCCAGCAGACGTATTTGAAAAAACATACATCAAAAACCAACTTCCAAACGAATGAAGTTGGTTTTTTTCACAAAAAATTCATTGACAATGATAATCAATTCGTGTAAATTACAATATGTATTGATATTAATTCTCAATATCGATTAGTTAACTTGTTGTTCGAGGGGGGAAACATATATGCCGCGGTTGTATACAGAGCAGCTTTCTGTTGGATATGGAGAACGCGTCATTGTTGATCGGCTAACTGTACATATTCCAGATGAAAAAATCACGACGATTATCGGACCAAACGGTTGCGGAAAATCGACGTTGTTAAAAGCGATGACACGCATTATTCGTCATCAAGAAGGAGCAGTCATTTTAGACGGAAAACAAATTTCACAAGAGCATACGAAACTGTTAGCGCAAAAAATGGCCATTTTACCGCAAACACCAGAAAGTCCGGGCGGTTTAACGGTCGGTGAACTTGTTTCGTACGGACGGTTTCCGTATCAAAAAGGATTCGGTCGGCTCACGAAACGAGATTATGAAGTCGTTGATTGGGCGCTTGAAGTGACCGGAACGATCGAATTTAAACACCGTCCAGTTGATTCGCTATCAGGCGGTCAAAGACAGCGGGTATGGATTGCGATGGCGCTTGCGCAAGAAACAGACATTATTTTTTTAGATGAACCGACAACATATTTAGATATGGCGCATCAATTAGAAGTGCTCGAACTGTTACAACGTTTAAACCGCGAACAACAGCGCACAATCGTCATGGTGTTGCATGATTTAAACCAAGCGGCGCGTTTTGCTGATTATATGATTGCGATGAAAGACGGAAAAATTGTTCAGGCGGGAACGTGCGAGCAAGTGATGACGCCTGACGTATTGCGAAAAGTGTTTCATATTGACGCGGAAATCGGTCGCGACCCTCGAACAAACAAGCCAATGTGTATCACATATCATTTAATTAAAGGAGATGCAGAACATGTTGAAAAAGCGAATGATGTCCATTCTACTTTTGTTCGTGCTCATCTTGAGTGCGTGCGGTAATCAAGCAGCAGAAAAAGAACAAGAGAAAGCGACAAAAGAAGCCAACGAACCAAAAACGATGACGTATCAATCTGAAACAGGTCCAATCGAAGTGCCTACAAATCCGAAGCGAGTCGTTGTTTTGTCTTCGTTTTTAGCGGGTAGCGTGATGGCGTTAGACGTACCGATTGTTGGGGTAGATTCTTGGGCGAAAATGAACCCGCGTTATGAGCCATATTTAAAAGACGCAAAAGAAGTGACAGATGAAAGCTTAGAACAAATTATTGAGCTTGAACCAGATTTAATTATTGCTGCATCAACAAATAAAAACTTAGATAAGCTAAAAGAAATTGCGCCAACGGTGACGTACACGTATGGCAAAGTAGATTACTTAACACAACATTTAGAAATTGGTAAATTGTTAAATAAAGAAGAAGAAGCGAAAAAGTGGATCGAAGACTTTAAAAAACGTGCACAACAAGCTGGTGAAGAGATTCGCGCAAAAATCGGTGAAAATGCAACCGTTTCTGTCATTGAAAACTTCGACAAGCAATTGTACGTATTCGGCAACAACTGGGGCCGTGGGACAGAAATTTTATATCAAGAAATGAAATTAAAAATGCCAAAAGCAGTGGAAGAACATGCATTGAAGGACGGATATTACGCCATTTCACTTGAAGTGCTTCCACAATTTGCTGGGGACTATGTCATTTTCAGCAAAAACGCAGATGGAGACCTTTCATTTACAGAAACAGAAACGTACAAAAACATTCCAGCTGTGAAAAACAACCGCGTTTTTGAAGCGAATGCAAAAGAATTTTACTTTAACGATCCAATTACATTAGAATATCAGCTTGAGTTTTTCAAAAAACATTTTTTAGGTGAGTAATATAATTAAAGAGGAGTTCGTCGCGAATTCCTCTTTCTTTATGTGAATGGAAAAGAGAGGATGCGTATGCTGAAAAAATTTTTGTTCGCATGTGTTGCATTGTTTGTGACATTCGTTTGCTCCATTGTTATCGGAGCGGCGGATACGACAATCAAAGACGTCTGGCTAGCGATTACAGCGCCAGAGACAAACAAAATAGCGACGATGATTCACGAAGTTCGCCTGCCGCGTGAAACGGCTGCGGCTGTTGTTGGGGCGGCTCTCGCTGTAGCCGGAGCTGTGATGCAAGGGATGACCCGCAACCCTCTCGCCGATCCTGGACTCATTGGGCTAACCGCAGGGGCGAACGCTGCTTTAGCGATGATGTTTGCCTTTTTCCCTTCCGCAAACTATATCGAAACGGTGTTCGCTTGTTTTGGCGGGGCAGCGCTTGGAGGGTTGCTCGTTTTTAGCATTGGCGCGAAACAATTTTCACCGTTTCGCATCGTCTTAGCAGGAGCGGCGATTTCTACTTTTTTATATGCGGTCGCAGAAGGGATCGGACTTATATATAAAGTATCAAAAGACGTATCGATGTGGACGGCTGGCGGGATGATGGGTACAACGTGGCATGAGTTACAAATCGTTACGCCATTTATTTGTTTGGCGATGCTTATTGCTTTTTGGCAAAGCCGTCAATTAACGATTTTAAGCATGAGTGAAGAAGTAGCGGTCGGGCTCGGTCAACAACTGACGCGCGTAAAAACGATTCTTTTTTTCATTGTCATTATTTTAGCGGGTGCATCTGTAGCTCTTGTCGGAAATTTAGCGTTTGTCGGCTTAATGATCCCACATCTTGTTCGTTTGTTTGTCGGAACGGATTATCGTTTCATTTTACCGATGAGCGCGATCGGTGGGGCGACATTTATGTTGTTTGCCGATACGATTGCCCGAACGATTCACGCACCGTATGAAACGCCTGTTGTAGCAGTTGTGGCGGTCATGGGGCTTCCGTTTTTTCTTTTCATCGTTCGTAAAGGAGGAAAAGGGTTGTGATCGTACCTCTACGAAAAAAACAGCGCATCATTTTGCTCGTATTATTTACGCTCATTTGCATGACAGCGATCATCAGCATGGGGACAGGCTATTCTTCTTTATCTTTTGACCGATTGATCCCGGTGCTTTTAGGTGAAGGAACGTTTAAAGAACAATTCGTTCTTTTCTCCATTCGTTTGCCGCGCATCGCGATCACATTGCTTGCGGGAATGGCTTTAGCGTTGTCTGGTGCCATTTTACAAGTTGTCATGCGCAATGACTTAGCCGATCCAGGTGTCATCGGTATAAACGCCGGAGCAGGTGTGGGAGTCGCCTTGTTCTTTTTATTTATTCCGATTCAAGCGGAATCATTTGCCTACATTATTCCGCTCGTCGCTTTTTTCAGTGCGCTACTGACAGCTATCCTCATTTATATGTTGTCATACAATAAGCAAACAGGACTTCAACCGATTCGTCTCGTGTTAATTGGCATCGGTTTTGCCGCTGCGTTTTCAGGTTTAATGATCGTCCTCATTTCAGGAGCTGATCGAACGAAAGTCGACTTTATTGCAAAATGGTTAGCTGGCGGCATTTGGGGGCTCGATTGGGCGTTTGTTCTCGCATTGTTGCCGTGGCTTATTATTCTCGTTCCGTTTGTTTTATATAAAGCTCATCGCCTCAATGCATTGCAGTTAAGCGATTCGGTAGCGATTGGCATCGGCGTATCGCTCGATCGTGAACGGCTTGTTTTATTGCTTACAGCAGTGGCACTTGCGGCATCGGCCGTTTCTGTTACAGGGGGAATTGCATTCGTCGGTTTAATGGCGCCGCACATGGCTCGTGCGCTTGTTGGGTCGCGCAACGAGTTAAGTTTACCTGTTGCGATGCTAATGGGAGGGGCGTTGTTGCTGTTTGCTGATACAGTTGGACGCAACTTAATTGAGCCAGATGGTCTTCCGGCGGGTGTGCTCGTATCGCTCATTGGCGCGCCTTATTTCGTTTATTTATTATGGAAAAAGAAATAAACGTATGATAAGATATTTGTAAACTTTTCTTTTCGTGAGGTTTACAAAGGGGAGAGGGACATTGTGGGAAGAGTTGCAAACACATATAGAACAGCTCGAGAAAAAAGCGCAAAAACGAGCGTTAGTCAACGTGGAAAGCGATGGGTGTTTTATACGTATAGACGGACAACATGCATTTAATTTTTCGTCAAACAACTATTTAGGATTAGCGAATGACGAACGATTAATTCAAGCGAGTATGGAAGCAACGAGAACATACGGCGTTGGAGCAACCGCGTCCCGCCTTGTTGTCGGCAACCATCCGCTATACGAACAGGCAGAAGATGCGCTTATTCGTTGGAAAGGCTATGAAGCTGCACTCATCGTCAATAGTGGATACACAGCAAATGTCGGCATTCTTTCTTCTTTAGCAGGACGAGACGCGGTCATTTTCAGCGACAAATGGAATCATGCAAGCATTGTGGATGGCGCCATATTAAGCCGGGCAGAAGTCAGACGTTACCGTCACGCTGACATCGATCATTTAGAAACGCTATTAAAAAAGACAGACAAACATAAACGCAAACTGATCGTTACCGACACGATTTTCAGCATGGACGGCGACGTCGCTCCATTGCGCGAACTCGTTTCGTTAAAGGAAGCATACGAAGCGATACTCGTCGTCGATGAAGCGCATGCAAGCGGTGTATATGGAAAAAACGGAGAAGGAATGGCTCACGAATGTCAAGTGGCACAACATGTAGACGTACATATGGGAACATTCAGCAAAGCGCTCGGTTCATATGGGGCTTATGTCGCTGGAAAGCGCGTGTTCATCGATTATTTGATAAACACGATGAGACCGTTTATTTTTACAACAGCGCTACCCCCAAGCGTACTCGGCGCCATTTATGCCGCGATTGACGTTGTACAAAAAGAGCCGGCACGGCGTTACCATTTACGTGCGTTAAGCGACCATTTTCGCACGCGTCTTCAACAGGCGGGGTTTCATATAGGTGAAAGTACGACGCACATTGTGCCCCTGATCGTTGGCGACAACGAACGGGCGCTAGCGTTTAGTGCCCGATTGCGCGAGCGTGGCATTTTCGCCGTGGCAATTCGTCCACCAACGGTCCCAGAAGGAACGGCACGCATTCGTTTTTCGCTCATGGCAACGATGACAAAACAACAAATCGATTGGGCGCTTGAGCACATTTGTGCAGTCGGAAAAGAAATGGGGTTGATCGCGTGAACGTGTTATTATTGCCGGGATGGGGGATGAAAGGAGAAGTGTTTACCCCGCTCATTCACGCACTTCAGCCAAACCATGTGACCGTCGTCGCATGGGAGCATATGCGTGATATCGATCATTTTTTAGAGAAAGCAGAAGAAGCCCTAACCGTTCCATCTCTTGTGATCGGTTGGTCGCTCGGATCGCTCGTCGCTTTACAGCTTGCGATGCATGAACATGTTCAAGCGCTCGTATGTATCGGGGGAACGAGCCGATTTACGATGACAGACCATTATCGGATCGGCTGGCATGCGCGCGTGGTTGAACGAATGAAAGAACAATTGCTACGCCAGCCGGAAAAAACGATACAATCATTTATTGATATGTTATGGGGCGAGGAAGAGGCAGAGCCGTTCCCGTATATGTATCGTCATACGCCTGACTTGCTGCTCGGACTAGACTATTTACTCAAAACAGATGTGCGCGACAAGCTGTCAAGCATTCGTGTGCCGCTATTACTTATTCACGGAGAATGTGATCGCATTTGTCCGCCGCAAGCCGCTCAATATATATACGAACGAACAAACGATTGTACATTTATGCTTATGCCAAATGTCGGACACGCCCCGCACGTCACGCAACCAAGCGTGTGCGCCCATTACATTGAAACGTGGTTAGGCGGTGGGAAAAATGATTAATAAACAATTGATGCAAAAGCGATTTAGCGAACGAGCAAATACGTACGACCAGTTCGCAAACGTCCAAAAAAAGATGGCGCACGCGTTAATGGCACGCATTTGTCGCCCGCCAAAAACAATTTTAGAAATTGGTTGTGGCACAGGATATTTGACAAAATTGCTGTATGACGCCTATCCGCATGCACAGCTCACCGCTGTCGATATCGCCCCGGGCATGATTGAAGTCGCAAAAGAACGACTAGGGGATGCGCCGGTGACGTGGCTTTGCGCGGATGTAGAAGAAGTAACGCTACATGAAACGTACGATTTAATGATTTCGAATGCCACGTTTCAATGGTTCACAAATCCAAAACAAACGATCGCCAAACTCGCCGAACGAAGAAACGAAGGGGGACAACTTCTTTTTTCAACATTTGGCGACCGAACGTTTTACGAGCTGCATACATCGTTTGCTTATGCGTTAGCGAAACAACATATTCATGAACCGCTTCGCATCGGACCATCGTTTCCGACATTTCATGAGTGGCTGCATATGCATTCCCATGCGCGTGGCCACGAGCAGTTTGAAGTCGAATATTTTCCATCTGTGCGCGACTTTTTTTTATCGCTTCGCCATATTGGCGCAACGAATAGTACATCTGGTCGCTATTGCCAACGACCGTCTGTATTTAAAACAATGATGCATGAATATGAACAACGTTTTTCGGAACAAGGGTTTATTCGCGCGACATACCATTGCATTTGGATCGACATTAGTTAGGTAGCGTCATGTTTTTTCCGTAAAAAATTTCATCCATTTCTATGCGTAATTTTTGTGTAATGTCTTCTACTTCTTCTTTTGTAAGCTGATCTTTAGATAGTTCAAACAAATAGCTATCTAAATCAAACTCGCGCAATTTACATTTCGTATGGAAAATATGTTCTTGATACACGTTCACATCAATCATATCGTACTGTTTGCGAATGTCGTCAGGAATGTAGTTTTGAATCGATGTAATATCGTGATCAATAAATAGCTTTTTCCCGGAAATATCGCGTGTAAATCCGCGCACGCGATAGTCGATAATCATAATATCGGTCTCAAATGAGCGAATTAAATAATCAAGTGCTTTCAATGGTGAAATTTCCCCGCACGTGGCGACATCAATATCAGCCCGAAACGTGCTAATTCCATCGTTCGGATGATATTCGGGATATGTATGTACCGTAATATGGCTTTTATCAAGGGCACAAACGACCGCTTGTGGCACAGGCGGTTCTTCTTTTGGCACTTCAATCGGTCCTTCTGAAATGAGCATCGTCACACTTGCCCCTTGAGGAACGTAATCTTGTTTGGCGACATTTAAAATATGCGCGCCAATGATATCCGCTACATTTTTTAAAATGCTCGTCAACCGATCCGCATTATACACTTCGTCAATGTATGCAATGTAAGCTTCCCGCTCACTTGCGCTCTTCGTATAACAAATATCGTACATATTAAAACTAAGCGACTTTGTTAAGTTGTTAAATCCGTGTAGTTTCATGATGCATCTTCCTTTCTTTTTTCTTATGTTGCCCCGTTTATGCGAAAAAATTGTAACTTCGCTCACAAACTTATATAATGGGTGGAAAGATTGGAAGGAGGGATGAATGATGCATGCATCGCTTTCATCATTAGTTATTGTCATCGTTGCCGCTTTCCTCACGCCACTTTTATTGCATCGTTTTCGTCTGCACATGATTCCTGTCGTGGTGGCGGAAATTATTGTAGGGATTATCATCGGGAAGACGGGGTTCAATATTGTTGAACAAGATATGTGGCTCGAGACGTTATCGACGTTAGGGTTTTTGTTTTTAATGTTTTTAAGCGGGTTAGAAATTGATTTTTCTGCTTTCGCAAACAAAAAGAAGAGGAAGGGAGAAAAAGAGCCGAATGCGTTTTTCGTCGCTTCTATTATATTTGTCGGCATTTTTCTCGTTTCGCTCGGTCTTTCTTACACATTTGTTTGGTTCGGTTACATCGATAACGCCTTTTTAATGACGCTCATCATTTCGACCATCTCGCTTGGCGTTGTCGTTCCGACGCTGAAAGATGCACAATTAATGAAGACAACCATCGGACAAACCATTTTATTAATTGCGGTTATCGCAGATTTAGTCACGATGGTGTTGTTAGCTGTTTTCGTATCGACGTATGATCCGAGCCATGGGAACACATGGTTATTGCTCGGTTTATTTCTCGTCGGTGTGTTGTTTTATTTTGCAGGGAAATATTTTAAAAAACGTTCGTTTATCGAAACGATGGCAAAAGGGACAATTCAAATTGGCACGCGTGCTGTATTTGCGCTTATTATTGTTCTCGTCGCGTTATCAGAAACGCTTGGTGCTGAAAACATTTTAGGGGCGTTTCTTGCCGGGGTGCTCGTTTCTTTATTGGCGCCAAATCAAGATTTCGTTCATAAGCTTGACTCATTTGGCTACGGCTTTTTTATCCCGATTTTTTTCGTGATGGTTGGTGTCAATTTAGACTTGCGCCCGTTGTTTACACAATTTGATATTTTATTGCTTATTCCACTTTTATTTATCGCACTTGTCATTTCTAAAGTCGTACCAGTGTATATGTTGCGTATTTGGTACGATCGAAAGACAACGCTTGCGGCAGGCTTTTTACTCGTCTCGACGCTTTCGCTTGTCATCGCTGCTGCAACGATCGCAGAGCGAATGGGGATGATTGATGAAAATATGAAAGGCGCGTTAATTTTAGTCGCTGTACTCACGAGCGTCGTTTCACCAATTATGTTTAAAAAGTTATATCGAGTGGAAAAAGAGGAGCGGAAAAAAGTTGTCAAACTCATCGGGACAAATCAATTTACACTTGCGGCTGTTCGCGATTTGCGTGCCGATGAATATGAACCGACATTGTACCATATTCGCCAAGATAAAATAGAACAAACGGAACATATTTTTCCGATTGTCGATATCGATGATTATTCATTCGAAACGTTACAAGCACATGTGGCACTAACAGCTGACGTTGTTGTCGTTTTGACAGGTAACGAACAGACGAACGCCCAAATCGCCACGTGGGCAAAACAACAAGGGGCTTCACGCGTCATCGCCTTCGCCGAGTCCCCATCCGTTGTCCAACAATTAAACGACGTTGGCGTTGAAACCATTTCTCTCGCCCTATCAGCAGGAGCGATGTTAAAAGCATTTATTGAATCACCAAATGTTGTCCATATGTTGACACACCGCGACATCACATTGCATGAAATAGAAATGAACAACATGGCTTACCACGGTGTGCTCCTTCGCCAATTCCCATTTCTCGGCGACTGCATCATCGTCCGCATTTTCCGTGGGCACGAATCGATCGTTCCACATGGGGACACCGAAATGCGCATCGGCGACCGCATGATCGTCACCGGATCGGAGGAATATGTAAAAGAATTGCGTGAGCTGTTAGAGGGGGAGTAAGAGCATAAGCCGTTCGTTTTGTGACTTTATTTAGTATTATGGACACTCCAAACGGGCTTTTTTGCTACTTAGTACTTTTTTATTGGGACATAGGGCAAAAAGTACATTTTTCTGTTGCCAACAATAAACGCGAGAGAACAAAGTGGAAAAGTATTTTGTTTTTGAATAGTAGTATCTTGAGAAAGTAACTCTTCAACAAAGAGTTGCTTTTTTATTTTTCAAACATGTTTGTAGAAGACTTCAATACGTATTGAAAATCTAGTAAAATATGTAATAGATAAAGGAAAGAGATAGGAGAGGATCATGATGCCTGTTTATAATAAACTTGTTCGTGACAACATTCCACAAGTCATCGAAGCAGCTGGGAAGACGTGTACGATACGGACGTTAGGCGATGAAGAATATCGGCAAGAGTTGCGGAAAAAAGCGTTTGAAGAGCTGGAAGAATATATGGACGCGAAAGACGATGCGACAGCAGTAGAAGAGTTAGCGGATTTGTTGGAGATTATCCATGCACTTGCCGAATGCCATGGAGCGACAATCGAGCAAGTCGAAGCAATTCGTGCATCGAAAGCGGAGAAACGAGGCGGATTTAAAGAAAAAATTTTCTTAATTGAGGTACATGATGAGTAAAATCGAGTTTGTCAAAAGTCGTCTAATTGAAAAGTTAACTGAACAGATTGAAACGGCTTCCACGATTTACATATTGACGTCGTTTGTGATGAAGTCGGGGGTCGATATAATAAAAGAGCCGTTAAAAAAAGCGGCTGAACGAGGAGCCGATATTAAAATTTGTGCCGGGGATTATTTATATGTTACACAGCCAGACGCTTTACGTGAACTCATAGCGATCCACCCGAATATCGAAATTCGTTTATGGAAAAGCGAGGGCATTTCTTTTCATCCGAAAGCGTATTTGTTTGAACATGAAAATGACGGCTATTTTATTATCGGTTCTTCCAATTTATCGCGTTCTGCGCTAACGAGCGGTGTAGAATGGAATATTGGTATACATAAATGTGTGGAAGAACGTGTGTTTGCGGAAGTAATGAATGAGTTTTTAACTCTTTTTTATGCTGAACAAACGGTACAAGTCAATGCCGAGACGTTAAAGCAATATGAAGAACAATATGCCGATTATCACCAACGTCATGCGAATCTCGTGCGACAATGGACGAAGTTAGAAGAAGTAGAATTTATGCTTCCTATTGAAACGGAACAAGAAACAGAAATCATTCATGATGAAAAAGTACCATATGGATCGATTCAGCCACGCTTTGCGCAAGTTGAAGCACTCACCCAATTGGAAGCAACATATGCCGAAGGATACGATCGCGCGATGGTCGTCATGGCAACGGGACTAGGAAAAACGTATTTAGCTGCTTTTTTCGCTCAAAAGTTTCAAAGAGTGCTATTTATCGCCCATCGCGAAGAAATTTTGCATCAGGCAAAACGGTCGTTTGCGCAAGTTCTTCCACATAAGACGTTTAGCATTTATGATGGAAAAGCGAAAGAAGGACAAGCAGATGTAGTTTTTGCATCTATTTTTACGTTAAGCATGAAAAAACATCTCGAAATATTTGCGCAAGATGCGTTCGATTTAATTGTTGTCGATGAATTTCATCATGCGGCGGCGAAGTCTTATGAGCGTGTACTTGCCTATTTCCAGCCAAAGTTTTTACTTGGCATTACAGCCACCCCTGATCGCAATGATTATAAAGACGTATATGCCATTTGCGACGGAAATGTGGCGTATCGCATCGATTTTATCGAAGCCGTACAGCGAGGATGGCTTGCGCCATTTCGTTATTATGGCGTATATGATGATACGGATTATACGAAAATCGCATGGCGCGGCAATCGTTACGATGAAGAACAACTATTGCAAGTACAACTTCGTGAAGAAATGGCAGAACGTATTTTGCAAGCTTGGGAGAAGTACAAACAGACGAAAACGCTCGTGTTTTGCTCTTCCATTCGCCAAGCCGATTTTTTAGCAAATTATTTCAATGAACACGGCTACCATACCGTTAGCTTGCATTCTAAACAAGTACATATTACGCGTACGGAAGCGATTTCGTTGCTCGAAAAAGGTGAATTAGATGCGATTTTTACTGTCGATTTATTTAATGAAGGTGTCGATATTCCAGCGGTTGATACGTTATTATTCGTTCGTCCAACGGAATCACTCACAATATTTACGCAACAAGTTGGGCGCGGCTTGCGTCTGCATCCAGCCAAACAGTATTGCGTCATTATTGACTTGATCGGGAACTACCGCAATGCCGATGTCAAACTCGCGCTATTTGATACAAAAAAAGAAGAAAAAAGAAAACAAAAATCTACTATTCCTGTTGTTCCAGACGGATGTGTTATTGACTTTGATGTTCGTGTCGTTCACTTATTGGAGGAAATGCGTCGAAAACGGCAACCGCGCAAAGAAAAATTGCTCATTGACTATTATGACGTCAAACAACAACTCGGCCGCCGCCCGACGTATCTTGAACTGCACTTGTACGGTCGCAGTGTCGCGAAAGAATATCGCGATGAGTTTAAATCGTACGTGGGGTTTCTTTATTGGGCGGATGAATTGTCCGAACGCGAAAAAGAAGTGTTTTTGCGATATGAATCATGGCTTGTCGAAGTTGAGCGAACAACGATGACAAAAAGCTACAAAATGGTCGTTTTGCAGGCGATGCTAAACCGCGGGTCGTCACGCTGGCACTTGCCAATGACGCCGAACGAAGCCGCGCCATTTTTCCATCAATACTTTATGGAGAAAGAATATCGAAAACGTATCGACTTCTCCGACGGCGAAACGAAACGCCTATGGCAATACGACGAACAAAAAGTGGCGAAACTTATCGCCAAAATGCCGATGACAAAATGGAGTGGTAGCTCAAACGGACTCATCTCGTTTGAAAACAACGTCTTCTCGCTAACCTTTTCCATCGCACCAGAAGACGAACACATATTATACAAATGGACGCAAGAAATTTGCGAGTATCGGTTGCATGTGTATTTTGAGAGGAGAGGTGGAGAGAAGCAAGAAATCTCGAAATAAAAAAGCAAAGGGGACGGACATCAATGGTTTCAATTCTTGGGAACTTACGCTGTCCAATTTGTAGAGAAACGTTAAATGATGTTAGTCTAGATTATAGACACAACGAATAGAGAAATGTATAGTAAATCTATCAATCATAGGGAGTGTCTATAATGACTAGACGTTTTGATAAAGAATTCAAAATACATGCAGTAAAATGAGTGGTCGAGGAAGGAAAGGCGGTCGCTCAAACCGCAAGACAACTCGATATTTCGCCAAAAACTCTTCATAAATGGGTAGCAGATTATAAAAAAGATGCTGAGCATAGCTTTATCGGGAGCGGAAACCTCAAGCCAGAAGATCGTGAAAAGCGTGAACTTCAAAAACGTATTCGGAATCTGGAGGAGGAAAACGCGATCTTAAAAAAGGCCATGAGCATCTTCGCCAAAAACCAGAAGTAATTTATGAATTCATTCATACACATAGAAAGGAGTTTCGCGTGGTGAAGATGTGTGAAGTTCTAGGTGTTTCATACTATGCATGGGCCAAACGACCAGAAAGTCAACAAAAGAAAAGACAGGAAGCGTTGAAAAAGCAAATCAAAAAGATTCATATCGAGTCA
>NZ_RXXX01000069.1:0-6478 GCF_011006755.1 Anoxybacillus sp. MB8 | reverse complement strand
GGCTCGGTAGCTCAGTCGGTAGAGCAAAGGACTGAAAATCCTTGTGTCGGCGGTTCGATTCCGTCCCGAGCCACCATTTTGAATGATGTCGACTTAGTTTTCTTCATATTGTGCCGGCTTAGCTCAATTGGTAGAGCAACTGACTTGTAATCAGTAGGTTGCGGGTTCAAGTCCTGCAGCCGGCACCATCGCGGAGGGGTAGCGAAGTGGCTAAACGCGGCGGACTGTAAATCCGCTCCCTTTGGGTTCGGCGGTTCGAATCCGTCCCCCTCCACCATTTTAGGGGCATAGTTTAATGGTAGAACAGAGGTCTCCAAAACCTCCGGTGTGGGTTCGATTCCTACTGCCCCTGCCAAAAACGTGGCGGCTATGGCGAAGTGGTTAACGCACCAGATTGTGGCTCTGGCATTCGTGGGTTCGATTCCCACTAGTCGCCCCATATACCTTTTAAAACGTTGGGGTATAGCCAAGCGGTAAGGCAACGGACTTTGACTCCGTGATGCGTTGGTTCGAATCCAGCTACCCCAGCCATATATGCGGAAGTAGTTCAGTGGTAGAACACCACCTTGCCAAGGTGGGGGTCGCGGGTTCGAGTCCCGTCTTCCGCTCTTCGTTTTATGGCGGCATAGCCAAGTGGTAAGGCAGAGGTCTGCAAAACCTTTACCACCGGTTCGAATCCGGTTGCCGCCTCCATTTTTTTATGCGCCGGGGTGGCGGAATTGGCAGACGCACAGGACTTAAAATCCTGCGGTAGGTGACTACCGTGCCGGTTCGAGTCCGGCCCTCGGCACTGAAAAAGCTTGACAAAATAAGTTTGCATGATACAATTTAATTGTTTCCATGCCGATGTGGCGGAACTGGCAGACGCGCACGACTCAAAATCGTGTGGGGTAGCCCCCCGTGTGGGTTCGACTCCCACCATCGGCATCGAAAATAGGGGAAAGGCTTTAGGGACAAGGGGTTTCACGTAAGTGAAATCCCTTGTTTTTTTAGTGCGCCTGGCATGGGTGTAATCTATAGGGTGTAAGTCCTGAACTGTGAAGGCAGAAGTAACAGTTAGCTTAACGCAAGGGTGTCCGTGGTGACGCGGAATCTGAAGGAAGCGAGCGGCAAACTTCCGGTCTGAGGAACACGAACTTCATATAAGGCTAGGTATCATTGGATGAGTTTGCTAAACAAAACAAAGTCCTTTCTGCCAAAGGTGGTACAGAGTAAATGAAGCAGATAGATGGAAGGAAAGATTACATTCTTACCCGGGGAGGTCTGGCGGATATGTGAAGTACGCTTCATAACCTACTTAGTGATAAGTAGCTGAACCGTCAGAAGTCAGCAGAGGTCATAGTATTAGTTGGTTTAGAACTACTAAGAAGGACCGAACAATTAAGAGAGAATAGCCCTTGGCATTCAGTGAGTCATGATGAACACAGAAAACGTAGTACCTCACTTGAGGAAGGAAGCGGTGAATCCCGTGGGGGACCTCTTGGAGGGTGGAGTGACCACTGGCATAAAGAGAACAGCTATTCACGGAAGGAGAATAACGATGCTTTTGAATCAAATCCTGTCACGGGAGAACATGCTTCAAGCACTAAAACGTGTAGAACAGAATAAAGGAAGCCACGGAGTAGATATGATGCCCGTACAAAACCTACGACAGCACATAGTCGAAAACTGGCTATCTATTAAGGAGGCAATTCTCAAGGGAACTTATGAACCAATGCCAGTCCGCAGAGTCGAAATCCCGAAACCTGACGGCGGTGTTCGTTTACTAGGAATCCCTACCGTAACAGACCGTTTGATTCAACAAGCAATCGCCCAAGTACTTTCAAAAGTGTATGACCCTACATTCTCTGAAAACAGCTACGGATTTAGACCAAACCGAAGTGCCCATGATGCGGTGAGGAAAGCGAAAGAATATATAAGAGATGGACATCGATGGGTTGTAGATATGGACTTGGAGAAATTCTTTGATAAGGTCAACCATGACAGATTAATGGGTACACTCGCGAAGAGAATCCAAGATAAACCATTACTGAAATTGATTCGTAAGTATTTACAATCGGGAGTCATGATTAATGGTGTGGGGTCAAGCACATTAGAAGGAACTCCACAAGGAGGACCATTAAGTCCGCTACTATCTAACATTGTACTAGATGAACCAGATAAAGAATTGGAAAGAAGAGGACACAAATTCGTTCGATATGCGGATGACTGTAACATTTACGTGAAAAGTAAACGAGCAGGACTTCGCACAATGGCAAGTATCCAGCGATTTATTGAAGGAAAACTACGACTGAAAGTAAATGAAAAGAAATCAGCGGTCGACCGTCCATGGAAACGTAAGTTTCTAGGATTTAGCTTTACCTATCATAAAGAGCCAAAGGTTCGTATCGCAAAAGAAAGCCTTAAACGAATGAAGAATAAAGTTCGTGAAATCACATCACGCAAGATGCCCTACCCGATGGAATACCGCATTCAGAAACTGAATCAATATCTAATGGGATGGTGTGGATATTTTGCGTTAGCAGACACCAAATCTATATTCCTTGAATTAGATAAATGGATTCGTAGAAGACTTCGAATGTGCCTATGGAAGAACTGGAAGAAACCGAAAACAAAGATACGCAACCTTATTCAACTTGGCGTACCACAATGGCAAGCGTATGAATGGGGAAATACTCGGAAGAGTTATTGGCGTATTTCAAATAGTCCAATATTACACAGAACCCTTGGTAACTCCTATTGGAGAAACCAAGGGCTGAAAAGTCTTGAAGCTCGTTATGAAAACTTGCGTCAATGATCTTAATTGAACCGCCGTATACGGAACCGTACGTACGGTGGTGTGAGAGGACGGGAGTTAATCGCTCCCTCCTACTCGATTTTACCGAATACGATTCGAGAAAAGAAAATCGTGTGCGTACAATCGTGTTCGGTGAGGTGAAATGGAAAGTGGGAAGAATGGAAAATGAGAGAGAATTGCAGAGAAAGAGCAAGAGAGGAAGAAGAGGAGAGCTGAGTCGTGAAGAGTTGTTGTTAATATCTGACGACATTGGAGAAATTGAATACACATTTGAGGAATTGTTAGAGATATTTATTGAGGATTGCGAATTGAGGAATTTAAGGGAACATACGATTAAATATTATCGCAGCGAGTTAAACGCATTTATAAAATTGCTGAAAGAGCAAGAAATCGAATTACGTGTAAGTGAATGGACAGGAGAAACCATTAAGCGAAATGTCATTATGTACATGAGAGAAAAAGGTCTTAAGACAGTCAGTATCAATTCCCGTTTGCGAGCCATGAGGGCGTTTTTTAACTTTTTGGAAGGACGAAATCTCATAAAAAGCAATCCGATGAAAGACATCAAATTGCTGAAGGATAGAAAAAGGATTGTAGAAACATTTGATAACCAGCAGATAAAGGCGTTATTTAAAGCATGCAACCTTCGCACGTTTGTAGGTTTAAGGGATTATACGATTATGATGTTGCTGTTAGAAACGGGAGTTCGAGTAAATGAACTGGTGGGTATAAAAACAACAGATATCATTTGGGAACAAAAAGTCATCCGAATTCGAAACACAAAAGGGGGCTTCGAACGTTTTGTTCCTATTCAAGATAAAATGATTAATCAGTTGAAAAAATACATAGCTGTTAGAGGGAGTGTGGATACTGATTATTTATTTATTACCCGTGATGATACGCCACTCAGCAAAAAGCAAGTACAGGACAGAATTAAAGAGTATGGGAAAAAGGCAGGAATCAAGAACGTTCGCTGTTCCCCACATACGTTTCGCCATACATTTGCTAAATTATGTGTGTTAAATGGGGCAAATGCATTTCAATTACAGGCAATACTGGGTCATACATCATTGGAAATGACAAAAGTGTATGTAAATCTTTTCAGCAACGAGGTTCAGCAAGGGCATGCCAAATTTAGTCCGATAAATAGCTTATTCAAATAATTTGCAGCATTCACGTTTTATAGTAGAAAGTTGTTCTATAATTTTATTTTAGAATAGGCTCTTTTAAACGTTAATGTTGATACTTTTGTATAAAAGGAAAAGGGCCAAAACTGGGTCCTTTTCCATATACCTTATTAAGCTAAATCCAATGTTACAACTGCCAAAAGGCTGTAGAAGCCGAACATGTCAAGGTTCAATATTTGGCTGACATAAAAGTCTTTAAGCAACTGGGCGTAAAATCAACTACTTCACTATTTTAAGTTTACAACATGAACGAAACAGTTTTTCTTTCTTCCTTGCTTTCCTTTATATGGTATAATATTTCCAGAAGGAGGGGGAGATATGGAAGAAAGGCCAGTTGAGCAATGTCCATTTTGCAAGGCAGACTTGATTGGAGAAAAAATTCCTTACAGCTTGCTCGAACATTATTCACCGCCTTATTTTTTTCGATTAAAGATTGGAATTTATGACCGGGAACTCGATAGAATCACACATTGGCAATGCCCTTTTTGCAAAGGGACATGGGAGAGAAATTAAAGAGGTAGGGGAGCTGGTTATGTTCAAGGGGGGAAGAAAACCATGTTCTGAAACGAAAGCTGATAAGATGGAAGTTTTTTGCTAACTACATATATTCGTTTTTAGTGATTTTTATTCTGTATTTCTAAAAATGAAGCAACTGCTTTGACTTTACACACCACTTCCAACGAAAGTTCAGCTTTTTTGGCGATAGCTCGTTCCACCCTGCTGATGAAGTCTCCACTCTTTTTGCAGTTCATGAAGGAATTCCGTGAAAGATACGACATGTTCTTTTCCCAGCAATTCGCTCATCATGAATGTCCCATTTCTGTTCAGTTTGTTACTTTGTATCTTTTCCTTAAAGTACATGTGTATCCGTCAAAAATAAATGGTAACTTGGTAAATCTTCTGTTTCCTGTGAAAAAGCAAGAGTTAGAGAAGAATTATTTTGTATGGTATAAATTAGGAGGTGGGAGAAAGGCAGAGATAGTAAGGGATTGATTAAATTCAAAAATCTAAACCTATCATAGCCACTTGTACGTCACATTCTTCTGCTGTAATATTCAATTATAAGGATAATAATGGAAGAAGGTCACGGCAAGATGGTGAATGCACAATTTATAATAGGGTTCATAATTTCAAGTTTAATTTGGATATTAGTCATTTCCTATTTACATAAAAGATGGCAGAAGCAGAGGGAAGAGCTTATTGAAAATCATAACCGTTTTATTCATGTGGTGGAAAACACTAAGGATTTCATTTACTACTATCAGCTCTATCCAGAAAGACAGTTCAAGTATCTTAGCCCCTCGGCAGAAAACATTTTTGGTGAAGGCTCGATTGAAAGGGCATATTTAAACCCTGATGTTCCCTTTATAGATATTCACCCAGATGATTATGATATTCTCCATAAGAAGGTTACTGGAGAAATTGATTATAGCAAAAGTATTATTCAGCGGTGGAAAGATAAAGATGGAAGATATAGATGGTTTGAGGAATATGCAACACCAATCTATGAAAATGGAGTATTAGTTGCTCTTCAAGGAGTATTGAGAAACATTGATGAAAAAATAGAGTTACAGGAAAAATTACAATATCGAATATACCATGACGCCTTAACAGATTTATATAACCGAGAATATTTTGAGTTGAAATTTGACGAGTACAACGAGCAGACAAATGTACCTGTGGCAATAATAGTATGCGATTTAGACGAGTTAAAATATATCAATGACAATTATGGACATAAACAGGGAGATGTTTTAATAAAAGCAACAGCAAATCTTCTCAATAAATTTTCTTCTAATACTATAACGGTTGCAAGGATAGGCGGAGATGAGTTTGTCTTACTTGTAGCTGAAACAACGGAGAAAGAGACAGAGCGATTGGTACAAAGTATTCGAAAAGAGATAGATATGCACAATGAAAATGGCTCAGATGTAATAATTAAGATGTCAATCGGTTATGCTTTTAATCAAAACTCAAAAGGAAATATGGCAGAGCTATTTTCTCAAGCTGATAAGAATATGTATAAGGATAAATTAAAAAGGAAGCAACTATCTTGTGAAAAAGTATTAGTTTATAACAGTTAAAAATAAATAAAATTGATAGAACACCTTGTCAGGATGTTAAAGCCGATGATAAAATCCCCAATATAGCCGGAATAAAATTCCCCACTTACAATAGAACCATAGTGTCAATGAGAGGAGCTATGGTTCATGATTACGAGAGGGGAATTTTTTATGATCAAAGAGATGTATGAAAGGGGAATGAGTATTTCTGATATTGCGAGGGAATTGGGGATCGATCGGAAAACCGTCCGAAAATATATTCACTCCCCCAATCCTCCTTCCAAATCCAAGCGAAAACAAAGAAAAAGCAAGTTAGATCCATTTAAGCCGTATCTTCAAAAACGAATGTTAGAAGATGGGGTGTTTAATAGCGAAAAGTTGTTTTTTGAAATTCGACAACAGGGCTATACGGGAGGAAAGACGATTTTAAA
>NZ_RXXX01000068.1:0-8476 GCF_011006755.1 Anoxybacillus sp. MB8 | reverse complement strand
ACCGTGATCATTTGTGATTTTCAGACGTTTCATGCCATTTCCGCTCCTTTTATACGTGGGTATTTAGGAGCAGTATAACCATAGAAAAAGGTGTTCATACAGAAGTCATTATCTTAAAGTGCATGTATATACAAAAGTATCCCAATCAGCGAAATCGTGGACAACTGTATGTAGTTTCTTTTTCCTTGGTGCAGCGATTGTAACATCAAAACCTTCCTCTAACAAACGGTAATACGGATAATAAATCTCTAACGCTTCCACCGCATCTCCTGTAACAATTAATACTTTTTTGCTCATATGAACAACCTCCTTCACTACTATGATATATTTATAGAAAGAATTTTAACAAACAAAGTGTACTGTCACTATTTGAATTGATCAAGGATTTTTAGTTTTTTGAATTTGGACTTTTGAGATTAAATGAATACGACGTCAGTACATTAAATGCTTGAAAGAGGTACCGTATTTTTTGTTTCAAGATTTTCAATCATTTCATACCAAGCCTTTGGCTTGTTTGATAAGACAGAATAATATCGTTTCAAAAACTTCACAACAAGCTCCGCTGGAAGTTCATTTACGTTATCATCCATCGGAAGGAAACAAAGGTCGAGTCCAGTTACAGCCTCTCCATCATTGTTCCAAGACGGATGAACATAAGGGAAATCAAGACGCTTATAACCAAGATGAGACAATACTTCACGGCGGACATATGGATCCATCGGCTTAATTCCGCCAAATTCATAATGTTCCACCCGATAAGGATCATAAATTTCCGCAAACATGCCAAATAACTGCTTTCCGTTTGCTGCGGCCCAAGCGTTCAAATCTTCTAGCCTCTTTTGCGCTAAAAATCGGCCGATGCCAAGTCCTGGTTGGCCAATGATCGTGAAGTCTGTCATTGCGACATTTAAATCTTCATAATAGCGGTACTCTGTTGCACCTACGACATTCCCTTCATGAACAGCAACACACACACGAATTCCCGGATCTTCAAGAGGCTCTTTCCAAAGATCGAATGCTAATACTTCTTCAGGAGGAAATACCTCTTGCATCAATTCGTGCATTTTTTTAAACAAAGGGTCTTCAATACTCGTAATTCTCCGATATTCCATGTTCATCATTCTCCTTGTTAAGATTTTGCTGTACAAAAAGGATTTTTCCATTCCATCAACGCCGCGTAGTTACAAGACTCTTCATCCTCTAAATAGTTAGCCACCACTTGAACAGGGGTACGGCCGCAGCGAAGCAGGAAAGTGATAACAGGGTCTTTTAATTCACCTTTTACGACTGCTTCGAGGTATTGTTCTGCCGTCATCTCATGAGCTTTTTTATGATAGCCGGGCATTCTTCCTCCGCCTAACAGACGTTCTAATCCCAATTGAACGACGACTTCATACATGGATAACATTAGCCATTTTCCTAATCCTAATTTGCGATAAGCAGGGCGCACGCCAATATCGACTACATAGAGCGTATTTCCATTTGGATTATGGTTTCGAATATATCCATTATCAGTAATTTCCTCCCATGTATGTTCCGGATGATTCGGATCAAAGTCAACAATCAATCCTGTCATCGATCCAGCAATTTCGCCATCGACCTCTACACATAAGGCTCCTTCTGGAAAGAGAGTAACATGGTTTTTCAGCTGTTCCGTGTTCCACCATAATTCAGATGGGAATGGCGTTGGGAAACTTTCTTGCTGGATGCGGATTAAGCCGGGAAAGTCCTTTTCTTCATAATTTCGAATGACCGCAGGAACAGGACGATCTTGGTCAAGGACGTAAAATTCTTTTCGATACATTTTTCTCCCTCCTTTAAGAGCGCTAGTCTTACCTTATACCTTATTTCCAGTCCGGATAGAGATCGGTGCGACGATCACGCCATGTAGTGACGGAACCGCTTTCGCGAACTTGATATAACAGGTCTAAATCGAGATCAGCGGTTACAACCATATCATGATTGATTTCTCCTTCGACTAAGATGCCGCGCGGAGGAAATGGAATATCGTTCGGTGTAATCACCGCTGCTTGCCCAAAATTCGCCCGCATAAAGTCAATCGTCGGAAGGGAACCTACTGTACCCGTCGTGACAACATAGACTTGATTTTCGATGGCTCTTGCATGGCTTGTGTAACGAACACGATGGAATCCGTGACGATCATCCGTGCAAGAAGGACAGAAAATAACATCCGCGCCTTTCGCTTTAGCCATGCGAACAATTTCTGGAAACTCAATGTCATAGCACGTCAACATGGCAATCGTTCCTTTTTCAGTCTCAAACACTTGTAGACCATCGCCAGGCGACATGTTCCATTCCTTTACTTCCGTCGGCGTAATATGGAGCTTTGCCTGTTCGGCAACTCTTCCATCTGGATAGAACAAATGAGCCACATTGTATAATCGGTCACCTTTACGGATGACATGTGTTCCTCCAATAATATGCATCTTTGTTTTCTTGGCTAAATCTATAAATAAAGATCGATATTGTTCAGTAAAATCAGGAAGCTCTTGAATCGTCAAAGGCTGTCCTTGTTCATTGCCAATGGACATGAGCTGAGTAGTAAAAAATTCTGGGAATAAAACAAAATCTGCATCAAATTCTTGAGCTGTCTTAATATAATGCTCCACTTGATTAGCAAATTCTTCAAAAGAATTTATCGTATGGAGATGATATTGAACGGCTGAAACTCTGAGTTTCATCATCTTTGGCGAGGAGACCCCGACTTCTAAGCGAGAGCGAAAGTCGGGGAGGAATCGCCCTTCCTCCTTTCTTTTGTATATGATAGAATAAGAATGTGGAGAAAACCGTTGAATCAAGGCACTCCAATCCCCGTTACTCGATGTAGGGAGTTGGTTGCAGGAAACGTTGCAACCGTAAAACATCGAGCGTACATCCGTCTGTTGTGCGTGGAAGTCAAGTACTGCCTACAGACATGCCGAGCCACTCGGTAGCGATATAGGCATGACCTATGTCGTTGGGTAGTCGTCAACCTGCCCCTAATGTAACCCCAAGTCAAGGAAGGAGGACGAAGTCCGTTCGCACTTCTGGGGAGTTGCAAGCTCCCGCTTCAAGCGTTAGCTAAGTGGGGGTAGTTGACAAGCCTTCTCCTTTCTTGTTATCAGTCTTAAAAAATTTTACCTCATTCATGCTATTAATAGCCATGATATTGATATTATTAAGCACATCATTCGCTTTAACAAGTACACACTTTCATGTAACATAGTGTAAAAAAGTATACTAAAAGGGAATATAAAAAATTAAGTGAGGAGAGTCATCAATGTATATACGTAAAAAACGGGCAGCAGACCATTTATAAAGATTCTGCCTGTTTTTTGATGACTATATGCCTCTACAAGGTTTAGCGCTCCAATAAACACACATTCCTTCTGCAAACATAACGATATTGAAATAAAGGAAGATGAGAAGGCCGTTTTCGAGCTTTTAAAGGAGAGAGCGTTTTTTATTTGGTGGACTCATTGATTTTTACTTGGCCCTTCACGACCGTCTCCATATAATTTTTACCCCACTCATACATAGCATCGAGAATTGGCATTAGACTTTTTCCGTGTTCAGTCAGTGAATATTCTACTTTTGGAGGAACTACTGGATAGACTTTGCGTTCAACAATAAGGTCTGCTTCCAGTTCTCGCAGCTGGTTAACAAGCATTCGTTGGGTGATCCCCGGCATGAGAGCCTTTAGCTCGCCAAACCGCTTCGTTCCACCTTTTCCTAGATGCCATAAAATAAGCATTTTCCATTTACCGCCAATAACAGCAAGTGTCAATTCTTTTTCACAATTATACACTTTGCCACAAACATGTCCCATTTATTCCACCTCCATCTCTATTATAAACCAATAGTATACTTTTTATCACTACATGATAATAAAGTGCGTACTTCTAAAATAGGATTATACTAGCTTCTGTAAAACAAAACGTAAGCATAGGAGGGGACATTTTACTATTCCACATCAAACATGAGGGCATGAAACGATTGGCGATCGTCTAATTTGTCCCCGAACCATGGGGCACACGGGGATCGCTCGGGTAATCCCATCATGAGATGGAATTACCCGAGAAGCCCCCACCCCTAAGCGAAGCGTAGGTGGTGGGAGTATGTCACAGTGATTAAACAGAACTCCATTCCTATGGTTATGCGATTCATGTAGAGAAAACAGAGACACAGGAACGCTGCCCTCATTGTGGGTTTGCCACTTCCTCTGTCCACGACAGACGGACAAGAAAAGTACGGGATTTGGCGATTTTCCATCAACCGGTGTACTTGTTCGTAAAGGTAAAGCGCTATCGGTGTTGGAATTGTTCCCAAGTGTTTTCCGCCTCTTTGGAATTGATTTGGACGAGCATAGAAAAAAGGACAACTTTTTTGTAGAATGAAAGTATTCACAAAAAATGAAGATAGAGGGGAAACATTAATGAAAAAAACGGTTCGTGTCGTAGGGGCAGTGATATTTGATGATCAAAATCGTGTGTTGTGTGCACTTCGGTCGCATGCGATGTCACTCCCTAACCTTTGGGAATTTCCGGGTGGGAAAGTTGAAAAAGGGGAGAAGGAGGAAGAAACATTAGTCAGGGAAATTCATGAGGAATTAGGATGTACGATTGAAGTACATGAAAAAATTGAAGAAGTGCATTACGAATATCCCCAAGTTATTGTCCATTTACTGACATATAAAGCGACAATTATTGAGGGAGAACCGCAAGCGAAAGAACATGCTGAATTAAGATGGGTGCCGCTTCGAGATTTAAAATCTCTTGAATGGGCACCCGCTGATATTCCGACTGTAGATGCTTTATTAGCGAATCAAGTCAATATATAAATCTTCCGGCACGGGATGATGTAGTCGCCATGTGATACTCATCGGCTTATCTCCATAGCTCGACACATAATCGACTTCACCGAGATAAGTAAACGGCAATGTCATTCCGTGCATTTCTTCAAACTTTCGAACAAATAGATGAATATGGATTCCAAGTTCTTTATGATGAATAAAATTTTGTCCGACAGAAGAATGATGAGACGTTTGATTTTGGCTTTGCCAATGAAAATGCTTTTGGTCAAGAAAATAATCTTTGTAATGTAAATGTTCTTTCACTCTTTCTGATTTATTTAAATTAACGAACAGTAAATAATGGTTTCTAACTTTACTTACTCCTTCTCGCCACGATCCTTCTTTTACTCCTGCTTCAAATAAGAAAATTAAATCATTTCTCGTATAGTTTTGATAAAGAGTAAGCTTTTCTCCTTTAGCTAAAAATCGTTCAGGACGATACGTTCTCCTAAATTCAATGAGTCCGTAGTCGATACGATCTTTGATGTAATTGAAAAACTGTGTATCTTCAGTTAAAGCAAGAATGTCATCATTCAAGATGAATTGCTGGCCATTTCGTTGTCCAAACGACCATTTTTGTTTTTTATATGGCAATGATAGGCGATCCATCGATTGTATAATCATCTGTTCATGTTTTTCTAACGGCACATCTACGGCAAACTTTTTGGCAAGTTGTTTTACGACATCTTCACAAGATACGACTTTTTGTAAAAAAGCTAGCTGCAAAATGACAAAATCGTACGGCCATTTGATCGGGAGTTGGTTTTCTAGTCGTTCAACGCACTCACACATCAATGGGTAGTGTAAAATCATTTGGTCAAGCTCGTTTATATCATTCATTTTTTCTTTTGTTTTGACCCATGAACGATACTTATATATGAAAAACGTTAAGCTTGGCGATTGTTCGTAATATAAAAAATCTAATATTTCTGGTGAGCGCCCAAGCTCATTTTTAAACTGTTGATATAGCATTTTTAACATATCCGTTGAATTCATTTTAATAGAGTCAATACGGTCTAAAATTTCCCTTTGTGTTACTGGATCTAGATCAACGTATGCGCCGCCTGGTAGATCGGCAAATTCGTGTGTAATTGCAACACGGAGGGAATCTTTATCAAACGCTTTGTCGTTCAGTTGCCCAGCGAGAGCGAGCGGAATCATAAACGATTTTTGGTAATTTCCTACAAAATCCAAAATCGTCACAAACTCTTTTCCTTTTACTTTTCTTAGTCCTCTTCCTAATTGTTGAATAAATACAGTCGATGATTCGGTAGGTCTTAAAAATAATAAAAGATTTAAACTTGGAATATCAATTCCTTCGTTAAAAATGTTAACAGTAAAGATGAATTCAAGTGGATCGTCTGGATTTTCTAGTCTCTTTATAATCTGTTCACGATATTCCACGCTATGTTCACCAGTTAAGTATGTTGTGCAATATCCGCGTTTATTAAATTGTTCGCTCATATATTTTGCATGATCGATATTTACACAAAAAGCGAGCCCGACGATACGATCGCCGTCATAACTATACGTACGAATCATTTCAATAATAAAATCTGTTCGTTCGTTTGTTTTTAAAGCTTTCACAAGCAGCGCTTCATCAAACATACCGTTTTTTAATGGAATTTGACTATAGTCTACCGTACGATCTGAAATACCAAAGTAGTGAAATGGTGCGAGCAACTGTGCGTCTAGAGCCTCTCTTAAACGTATTTCATATACAACGTTATGGTCACAAATTGCTAAAACGTCTCTGCCATCCATTCTTTCCGGTGTTGCTGTTAAGCCAAGCAAAAATTTCGGCTGGAAATAACGAATCACTTTTTGATACGTAGGTGCTTCGGCATGATGAAATTCATCGATAATGATATAGTCAAATTCATGTTGCTCAAAATGTTGCAACGTTTCGTCTTTAGAGAGTGATTGAACGGTACTAAATAAATACGGTTTATCGAATTGTTTCACTGTCCCTGTAATTTTCCCAAATAGACGGTCATTTCCTATCACATGTTTAAATGTTTCAATTGCCTTATCTAACAATTCTTCACGATGAGCGATAAATAAAAGCTTTTTTGGATCATATGCTTTGACGTCAAAAGCGGCTAAATACGTTTTTCCAGTTCCAGTAGCAGCGATAATGACGCCTTTTGTGTTACCACTTTTTCTTGTATGTTCAAGGTTTTTTAATGCTTTTTTTTGCATATCGTTCGGCTTCACACTTGATGTAACGATATATTCTCCTTTCGGCTCAGCAGCTAAAGGTTCGCTTTCTTTTCTTATTGTTTGTTGTTCGTATTTTTGGATAAATGCATGATCAAGAGAAATCGCATCTGTATGATTCCATATTTTCTCAAAAATTTGCTTTGTATGCTCATAAATTGGTAAAAAGCTTGTATCGGGTAGCTTTACATTTAGCTCATGTCCGTTAATGAGGGCTGAGTGCGAAATATTTGACGAGCCTATGATTACTGTATTTAATCCTGAACGTCGATGGAACATGTATGCTTTCGTATGAAAAGAATGTTGTTGCGTATCGATTATTTTTACTTGTACGTTCGAAAATTGCATGAGTTTTTTGAGTGCTTTTGGTTCTGTAATGCTTAGATAGGTCGATGTGATGATGCGTACAGGAATACGTTCTTTTTCAAGCATAAGTAGTGGACGAATCAATAATTGCAACCCTGACATTCGGATAAAGCTAACCATAAAATCGACAGAATCAGCTGTCAGCATTTCATATTTTAATGTTTTAAAAAAGTTTTTCATTGTATGTTTGTCATTATATAGTAAGTGTAATCTAGATAAGAAAAAGTCCTCTATAATTGGTATTTCTCGTTGTCCATATGTGTATGTAATCATAGAGAGCGGCAAAGAAAAAGAATCGTTGTTATTTGATACTAATGTAGAAATGTGTTGAGTTAATTGAATGATTTCATCAAAACGGTTTTCTTCAGCCAAAGTTTTTAACTTATGAGCGAGTTGTTTGGCGGAATGAAGAACGAGAACTTCAATATAATCTTTCGGTGATAGACGCTGTATAACGCTTGCATCAGGATATTGTTTAGCAAGAAGTTGTAGTTCCTCGAAAAAACTTTTATCCATAAATAAAACCACCTAACGAATGTTTTATAAAATTTTACCATGATATATGTAGATATTCCATTATTATGTTGAAAATGGAAGGGGAGTATTCTGCTTTTTAAAGCAGGAATGATGTTTGTGTCGTCGAGAAAAGTATATGGTTCTGTTTTTTCATTCAATCGTAAAAATATATTAAACATTTTGATAAAATATATTTGAGATCCCTCTTCTTTCGTGATTATCTTTACATCTTATTGCATGGCTCTCTGATGAACATATATAGTAAAAGAGAAAGCGAGGTGAACAACGATCATGATGGCGAATCGAGTGGAAAGGCATATGATTTGCGCCACTCATCCGTATTATCCGATGCTCGATGAGTATTGTTTTCGGTCAAAAAACTTGTACAACTTCGCCAACTATCAAGTGAGGCAAACGTTTTTTCAACACGACACGTATCTTTCTTACAACAAGCTAGACAAACTGCTCAAAACGGAAGGAATGGATGCAGACTATCGAGCGATGCCAATGGCTCAATCCGCC
>NZ_RXXX01000067.1:0-8577 GCF_011006755.1 Anoxybacillus sp. MB8 | reverse complement strand
ACGATCGATCCAAACGCTCATCAAGCTGTCCAAACTGCCATATCGCAAGACGATCGATACGTTTGATTTTACCGCGCAGCCTTCGGTGGATGAGCGCCGGATTCGAGAACTGCTTACCTTATCGTTTATTGATCGAAAGGAGAATATCCTCTTTCTCGGTCCACCGGGGATTGGAAAGACGCATCTGGCTATTTCGATTGGAATGGAGGCGATCGCAAGAGGGTATAAAACGTATTTTATTACCGCCCATGATTTGGTCACTCAGTTAAGAAGAGCCGACCAGGAAGGAAAGTTGGAGAAAAAGCTTCGTGTCTTTGTGAAGCCAACCGTTCTCATTATTGATGAAATGGGGTATCTAAAACTGGACCCGAACAGCGCTCATTACTTATTTCAGGTCATCGCCCGTCGGTACGAACATGCCCCGATTATCCTCACCTCCAACAAAAGCTTTGGGGAATGGGGAGAAATCGTGGGAGACTCGGTTTTGGCGACAGCGATGTTAGATCGATTACTGCATCATTCCATCATTTTCAACCTAAAGGGGGAAAGCTATCGATTGCGGGAAAAAAGGCTCCAACAAGAAAAACAGAAGGATCAATGAGGTCCTTCTGGGGAATTTTAAACCGGCGATTTTGGGGAAAAAATAATCGGCCTTGACAGCGGGAAAGATGAAACGATTGCAAGCTTGCAAGATACTATTGTGTTTGCGTTAAAAGGAATTGCAGCATATCGCACGCATGCTCATCAACTCGGATATACAGACCCGTTCGTCGACACAACAACACACGAAGCGTTATATATGACGTTAACAAATTCTAACTTTAACGTACAAGAACATTTAGATATGGCAATGAAAGTTGGTAGAGCTGCCATTCGAGTCATGGAACTACTTGATCGGGCACATACGGAACGGCTTGGCATTCCTCAGCCTGTCCGAGTCACACAAAATAAAATGGAAGGAAAATGTATTCTCGTAACAGGACATAATTTATTTGCTCTCGAACAGCTATTAAAGCAAACGGAAGGAAAAGGAATTAATATTTATACACACTCAGAAATGCTTCCAGCACACGGCTACCCACAATTAAAAAAATACAAACATCTAAAAGGAAATGTCGGAAAAGCATGGTATGATCAACGTCGCTTATTTGAAAAGTTTCCTGGCGCTATTTTAGCGACAACAAACTGTGTCATGCCAATTAAAGGTTCATACGCTGATCGCATGTTTTCATACGATGTGGCAGGATTAGAACATGTACAAAAAATTGAAAATGACGATTTCACACCGTTAATTGAAAAAGCATTACAACTTCCAGAAGCAAATATCGAATCAGAAGAAACATTAGTGACCGGTTTCCATCACGAAACAGTCATTCAAATTGCGCCTGAAATTATTCAAGCTGTAAAGGAAGGAAAAATTCAACGCTTTTTCGTTATTGCAGGATGTGATGCTCCTGGAAAAGGTGGCGAATATTATCGCTCATTAGCAACATCTTTACCAAAAAACACCGTCATTTTAACGACATCTTGTGGAAAATTCCGCTTTAACGATGTGGATTATGGTGTTGTTCCTGGTACAAACATTCCGCGATATATTGACTTAGGCCAATGCAATAACTCGATTTCAACAGTAAAAATTGCGATGGCGCTTGCAGAAGCGTTTGGCTGTGAAGTGAATGAACTGCCTGTTAGCATCGTCCTTTCGTGGTTTGAACAAAAAGCGGTTGCCATCTTACTCGGATTGTTTAGTTTAGGCATTCAAGACATTCGAATTGGACCGAAAGCACCACACTTCATTTCAGAAGGTGTGTTACGCGTCCTACAGGATATGTTCGGTCTCAAACTGATCGGTGACGTAGAAGAAGATATGCAAGCGATGTTAGCACATTAAAAGGGCTGTTTTATCCAGCCCTTTTCATATTTACGAAGCTTGATCTAACCATACACTCATATTAAATCCTTCGTCTGTGACGTATCCATCCACACTCCAAATGCGCTTTTTCGCTTTTTTTGCTTCCTCTTGTGCTTTATACAATCTTTTTGCATATTTTGTATCCGGTTCAAACACATAAGCAACGCGTGCAAGCCCTTCTTGTACAATTTTTTCTTGATACAAAGTTCCATCCTCCAACCATATGTACGCAAGCAATCGACCGTAACGATCATACGGTTGTTCTTTCGCACTTAATTCGACCGTCACTTTTTTGTGAAGAAGAACGTCTTTAGCCATTTGTTTTGCTTCTTCACCATACGCCTGTTTTTCGCGATACGTTTCGGGCGTGTCAATGTTTAACAGACGAACGGTTACCATCTCTCCATCTTTTTTTACTTTGACTGTATCTCCATCAACAACGTATTGTACTGTCGTAACAAACGTCGTTCCTTTATTTTGCTGTACACAGCCGTGAATAAGGAAAATGAATACAAAAAGAACAAACCATTTTTTCATCCTCGTATCATCTCACCTTCAAGGTGCGAAATATTTGACTCACATTCCAACATCCACTTTTCTCCATCGAACGAAACGATCGTCACACTCGTACCATATACGCGACTATTTTCCCATAACTGTGCGAGCGTTTGCTGTTTCCAATATACAAGAAGCGTACGAATAACGACACCATGTGTCACGACGAGAACATGACCTTCTGAATGAGTGTGAGCAATATGATGAATGGCAGCTACAGCTCGCCGTTGCACATCAAGAAATGTTTCCCCAACAGTCGGATTGTACGCATGTGGTTCATAATAAAAATGATGATGATTTCGCTCGTCCGTTTGAGCAATTTCGGCAATCGTTTTTCCTTCCCAATGCCCTAAATGAATTTCACGTAATCGCTCATCAAAATAAGTTGGTACGTCTCGTTGTCCTAAAACAATTTGAGCCGTTTCTTTTGTTCGATCGCTCGGGCTACAATACAGAGCCGTAAACGGAACTGTACGTAAGCATTCCTGTAAAAGTGCCGCATGTTTTCTTCCTGTTGCGGTTAAAGATGAATCTTTCCATCCTTGCATGCGTTGTTGAGCATTCCACTCTGTTTCTGCATGGCGAATGACGTATAATTTTAACATGTTACATTCCCCCTCCAAACGAAAAAAGTAAGCTATGTTCGCTTACTTTTTCAGTATGCCATATGTTGTGAAAGTTGTGCAAAAAATATAGATTCTAGCGATTGCCCATCTTGACAAAGTGTAGAAACCGAATCATATACGAGCATTTGTCCTTGATGAATAAACGCAACAGTATCTGCAATTTCTTCCACGATCGACAACATATGTGTCGAGAAAATAACAGCTTTCCCCTTTTCTTTTTCTGTGCGAATGAGGCGTTTAAATTCCCATACCCAGTACGGATCTAAGCCATTGGTTGGCTCGTCTAAAATAAGCAATGGGGCGTCCGCTAAAAGCGCTTGCGCAAAGGCAAGACGTTGTTGCATTCCTTTTGAATATGTCTTTACTTGCTTATGTTGATCGTTCGTCAACCCAACAAGCTGTAAACATTGTTCAACACGCTTATCTGTTGCCCCTTGCCATCGTCCGAACAAAGATAACACTTCGTAACCTGTTAAAAGTGGAGGAAATTGCAAATGATCCGGCATAAAGGAAAACCAATGTTTATCATCTTTTTGAACTTGTTTTCCGTTTACATATATGTCTCCTTTTGTTGGAGTGAGCTGTCCAATTAACATTTTAATAATTGTACTTTTCCCTGCACCGTTACCACCGCATAACGCCAAACATTGTCCTGGCTGAACAGAAAATGAAATGTTTTCTACTTTATTTTGCTCGTTGTATATTTTCGTTAGCTGTTTCACCTCAAGCATGACGTTTCCCTCGTTTCATCCATACGTTCGCTAAAAATAGCGGTACAATGATCCATACGCACGCGATCGCCACAAATACTAGTTGTCCACTTGCGCTTTCTGCCCATTTCGACCATTCATATAGCTGTGGGCCAAATAGAGCGCTACTTTTCATCGCCGTTATCGTCCAAACACGCACAAGCTCAACAGGATTAAACATAACGGATAACCCGAATAGTAAGATGGTAAACTGTTTTGGCACAAGCGATAATAATGCCAATGTGAGAAATTCATAAAATAAAACGAAAAATGCCCAAATAAACAGGCTGACACCGAGCGCTTGTAAACGATTAGAAGCAACAAGTCCAATGAATAAAGCGATGGCTAAAAAAATGCTCGTTAATACGATCGTCAATGCAAACGAAAGGAAAAAAAATATCGACCACGTTCCTCCTGTTGTAAAAAGGATAACACTTGCACTTCCATATCCGAAAGCAATCACTGTCCATAATGATATACAACTACCGGCATATAATCCGAACGTTAACGAACGAGGGAAGATCGGATATGTTAATATAAGTGATAACCGACCGTCTTCTTTCTCCCCTGCAATAAACAAACTACCTGCTAATAAAGAGACAAGTGGAACAAGTAAAAGAGACAAGTTTAATAAAGCTGCCGTCGAACGTGTAAATACTCCTTCTGTCTCGTGCCCGCTACTCGCGATCACGGTTGATGATAAAACAGCAAATATAATGGCGAAGCTTATCAGCCATTTGCTACGAATCATCATCATCCATTGGTACTTCATCGCTGTATTCATTTTTCAAATCCCCACCGATGTTGTTTTAGTTGCTCATACGTCCATAACTGTCCTTCCCCTTCTCGTTCCATGTACGCTTTCGCATGTTGCTCATTCGCAAATGAAACGACCCCGTAGTTCATCGGCGTCCAATAATTTGGATCATAAGCATAGACAGCTTTCTCGAGTTCAATCCATTCACCGTTTGTTACATCACGAACATACAGCTTAGCTATGTCATCGTTGTTTTGCTTATTCATCCATTCCACCATGCAGCCGATATCGTCAAATTTATGCACCGTTCCATCTTTTAAAATTGCTTCTGTCGCATACTGTTCTGCTACGATACTCATATTGCAAACTACACATACATCAATATCTGGATTAATGTCTTCGGGTTCATACGTTTTCTCTCCACTACATGCGGCAAGAAAACATGCAAATAAAAGACTAGCAATTTTTTTCATGTTTCATTCCCCTCCCATATGCAAACATAAACAAACTGCTTACTAATAAGATGCTCCCAAACAACAAAAGTCGCCATGATCGTTCGTTTGTTTCACTTTTCTTATAAATGACTTCCATAAGCGGAAAACGGTCTTCCCCTTGCGCCTGTGCTTGCGTAAAAAATGACTCCGTCGTGTCAAGGAGCGCTAACGCAGGACTTTGAAAGTAAAATTGCACGCTTGGCCATTGTCGTAACAGTCGACTATACATGGAACGAATACGATGTGGGGCATCCCCAATTCCATCATCGTTCAAGTCGTAAAACCGGTAACTATCCCAATAGTTCCCTTTTTCTCCATCGTCAAATGCAATAGCAGTTCCTTGAATCAATGCGTCTTCCATATTTCCTAAAAATTTATTTTCAACAACAATTGTGTCATGATTTTCATATAAACTATGCAGAGCACGATAATTTCCAATAAATTCATTTATTTTTATGGTGCAATGACGTGCATTTTGTAATGATAACGCTGTACTATTATAAAGCAACCTATTTTGATACATCAAAACATGTTCACTATCATAAATAAGCGCTCCATATCCACGGTAATCTAATTGCTTGGCAATCGTATTTTGTTCGATCGTAAATCGTTGTGACATCATCATCATAATTCCATTAATGTTTTCCATTAGCACATTCTCTTTTGCTATTCCGTCTTCAGCATACATAAAATGGATGGCATAGCGTGCATTTGTTACTTTATTTTTCTCGATCGTCGTATGTTCAGCTCCATCCAAATACACACCATCTTGTACACGCGAAATATCATTTTGGCTTACAATGACATGTTTTGTTTTCAATAAGTGAATGCCGTTGCCCCGTTGAGCAAAGTGAACATCTCTGCCACGAATAACATTGTTTACGAGATGAATATTTGTTCCTTTTTCTACGTAAACACCGTAATGGACATCTTCGATACGTACGTTTTTTAATGTGACATGTGCACTTTCTTTAATTTGTACACCAGATCCTTTTCCGTATGCACTTCTACGAATGGTGAGCCCTTCTATATAAACATGAGGCGCACGAATGGTTACGACATATTCACTTCCATTTCCATCAACTATCGCTCCGGGCTCAGCAATCAAATGAATCGGCTTATGAATAATAATCGGACCTTCGTATACTCCTCGTTTGACGACTAATACATCGCCGGCATGCGCTTCATCAATCGCCTGTTGCAACTGTTTATGTCCTTCCATTGTTTGTCCATATACAGTTTTTGCAAGCAAAAGTGTAACGATCGGGATAAGCCAAAAAAATAAGCTACGCATATACATTCATTCCTTGTTCTTATCATTTATACATCTACACTAATGTAAATTTGTGAAGAAAAAAGAAAATATATGTGAACAAAACGTGAAAAGAGGCACTAATGAAGCGCCTCTTTCGATTGATTATGTTGTTCGAGCCATTGCAGTAACTTTTCTGCTTCTAACGATTGACTAAAGTAAAACCCTTGCGCAAAATCACAATCCATCTTTTGCAACAAAGATACTTGATCGTCACGTTCTACTCCTTCGGCAAGTACTTGTAAATCTAAACTTTTCGCTAAATGAATAATCGTATCAACGATCGTAGCATCTTTCGAGTTATCCGTAATATCACGAATAAATGAGCGATCAATTTTCAACAATGAAACGGGTAAGTTGCGAATGTAAGCAAGCGATGAAAAACCCGTACCGAAGTCGTCAATCGCCACTTGAATGCCGATCTGTTTTAATTGTGTTAAAATATGTTTTCCAGTCTCGATGTTTTCCATTAATCCACTTTCTGTGATTTCTAAAATTAAATAGTTTGGCGGAAATTGTGTGTCTTGCAAAATATTTTTTACATGCATCACAAATTCTTTTCGATTTAGTAAAAATGGTGATAAGTTCACCGCAAGCTTGAGCGTCGGAAAATGGGTTTGCCATTGTTTTACTTGTCGACACGCTTCTTTTAACACCCATGTTGTAATTTCAAAAATAAATCCATTTTTCTCTGCGATCGGAATAAACTCTAGTGGTGAAATTGCTCCAAGCGTTGGATGCGTCCAACGCATAAGCGCCTCAACTCCCATAATCGCTTCATTATCTAACGACACTTTCGGTTGATAGCATAAATAAAACTGATTGTTTAACAACGCAAGCGGCAACTCTTGTTCAATCATCGTCTTTCGGTTTTGTTGAGGGTGGTAAAAATGATAACCTTTCCCTCTCTCTTTTGCATAACAGAGCGCTTGATCTGCTTGTTTTAATAACGTATCTAAATCCATACCGTCTTGCGGAAAAAACGTTACTCCAACAGAAAGACTAGATTGAATGACATGCTCTTTATATCGGAATGGCTCTACAAACGATTGAAGCAAATGTTCCATCCGCGTAACAATCGTTTCTTTATTCACATCGTGTAGCACGATCACAAACTCATCGCCACCGATGCGAGAAAAAAAGTCTTCTTGTTGCAAATGTTGCTGAATGCGACGAACAGCTTCTTGCAAAAAGAAATCTCCTGCCTGATACGAAAAGCGATCATTGATCCATTTAATTTTATCAAAATCAATATAACATAATGCAAACGGTCGTTTTTGTTGAATCATATGTTGTACATACGATTCAAAATAAAAACGGTTTGGAATGTCGGTTAACGAGTCGAAGTGTTTTAATTTTGCGAGTGCTTCCTCGCAACATTTCCACTTTGTAATATCTTTTGCAACAACGATAACATGTTCAATTTCATTTTGTTCGTTTAACAACGGATGGGCATGCATATGAATCCATATAAAACGCCCTTCATTTGTCCGCCACCGACAATCAACCGTCGTTTCTTTTTCTTTTGTCGCATAAATGGTATGTAGCTTTTCCATCAAAAGCGGTATGTCTTCATGGTGAACAAAAGAAAATAATTCGTGGCTACAAACTTCTTCTGTGCACTTCAACACATATTGAGCGGTTGGCGAAACGTATGTAATCTCGCCTTCTGCTGATAAAATAAACGTAAATTCAGATGCAAGTGAAGCGATCGAAGAAGTAAGACGCATATCGATAAACGGTTCGTATTGATATGTCGCAACAACCGCTTGTAAATTCCCTTCCTTGTTGTATAACGCAGTTGCTTGTACATATACATCGTTTTGTCCATTTTTTTGTTTTACAATGGCATACGAAACGGTGCGCCCATTTTCAGCTTCTTGAATAAACTTTTCTAACAGCTCGCGATCAAGGTCACGATGATAAAAATGTTGAAAAAAATGTTCATCTGCTCCTAAAATTTTTCCATTTGGGGCAATGACAGCGATTGCTTGCATCATTTTATTCATCCTCTTTGTTGTTAAAATTCTATCTTCATTTTCACTAAAAACGGTGAAAAAATCAACAACGTTTCTAATATTGTTTGAGTCAAGACTTTGTGGGAGATTTTTTTCTCGACCGATTTTTTTGGTTATATATGGTTTTATAAAATCGTTATATGTAAGCGCTTTT
>NZ_RXXX01000066.1:0-8583 GCF_011006755.1 Anoxybacillus sp. MB8 | reverse complement strand
GGGTCAACTTTCCATTGACACCCCTGCATCATACCAAGAGGGCTTTTTTCTTTCAAGTCCCCCGAAAACCTTTCTAACAGGAATGCTCCTAGATGAATGATACCTGAATCCGTGACAAAACATCTTTACAATGGTCGCAAACCGTTGATACGATAAGGGAAAATGACGTGAATGACTTTTCATCAAGTAGGTGAATGCGATGAAAGGTTTCCCAATTCGGTTTGTGTTGACAGATGAAGCCATTACGCCAAGTGCGGGGCTTGCCCTCATTGGCTACTTGCTCCATCAAACGAAAAGTGAAACGCCGCCACATCAAGACGATCATTCAGACGGTGATCACGATGGCAGGACGACTCGTTCGCCGATCGCGGCGGCTATGGATGAAACTGATGCGAAGGATACTCCTACTGAATGTGTATCAAAAATAGAAAGAGGCAAGATAGCAAACATATATTCTTATACTCATATCCATCACTACCCCCTGTACTTTTTTTATCTCTTTTTTAGTTTGCATCTCCATAAAAGGGGATTTATCTCATTTTCAAACATGAAAGTGTTGCAGGGAATCATCAAAAAAGGGATGTATGGATCATATATCCATAAAACTAACACCAAAATCAAAGTGGATTTCCAACCATCACGGATTCAGGCTTTTATAAAATGGTTAACTTTATTATATAAACAAAGATAACGATACTAACAAACCTCACAACAAAAGATCGAATTGCAACTTCATCCCCTTTTCTTTTTTTGAATAAAAATTCAATAAGGAGAAAAAAAGCCAGAATGATTGAAAACGAGACTAAAAAAAGTATGTTTTCGTTCATTGAGGAACACCTCTCGATGTGTACGTAAATGCAATATTTCTTACTACAAATGAATACTTGGCAACTGTTTCTTCTTTGTCATCCATAACTAGTAATCGCCACTTCCCAAAACTGGATAAAGGCAGATTCTCTAGCGACTTGTAATTAATGTAGCATATTATAGTATCTTTTCTAGCAACGTTACCCATTTTAAAATCCAAACAAATGAGTTCTGAGCCCAAGTTATCGTAAATCTTAACAAATAACTTAGTAGACTCACATTTTATGTCCTCAACATCAATAAAGATATAAAATCCGCCGTCTAAATTATCGAAAATATTTTTTATTCGTACAGGGCTATACTCATCTGACATTTGCACAGATGTTACGATATTAGAGATTTTCAACCTATCACCTCTATGTTTTTCATTGAACACTTCATAAAATAAGCAACATCAATTTTATTTTTTAGGATAGTATTTTGAAACTTGAAAAGACGCATATGTTCCCACACCAGCATAGGCACCATTTTTTGCAGCATCCTTAGCAGCCGATTTCACTGACTCTTTGTAAACAGAATACATTGCCTGCTTGGCTGCTTGCTGTGCCGTCGCACGAGTGACAGTAGTACCTAATTCTTTAGCAACCTGTTTTGCGGCCTCTTTAGCCACAGATTTAACTGCTGTACTTACAACAATTCTCCCTGCGGACACAGCAAACCCAACTCCACCTGTTGCTACTCCTACCGCTATCGAAGCAGCGATTTCCCATTTGTTATCCTTTATGTAGTCAGTTGCAGCTTTTGTAACATTTTTTGAACCGTCCCGTATATAGGTTAGGGTAGATTTAATTCCATCTACTCCGTTCATTCCTTATCCTCCCTCCATCATATTATCGATAACCTTACAATTCAATATTTATATTGCCTTAATAAAACACTTAGAGCACATTATCATCCCCCAGTCAATCACCTCCAGCCACTTTTGAATATATCATAAAAAAAAAATGTAAATATTTATATTATTTGAAATGCTGTACTATAAATAAAGTATTTTTAATGATAATTATTACCATAAAAAAGAGACAAACAAGGAACCCCTTATGCCACATGGAGCTGTTTTTTGATGAAGTCAATAGGAATATCTTGCTTCGCCGCGTAGTAAACAAACTCCACGAGACTATACCTTGTCTTCGTTCGGAGAAGTGTGAACCCGATAGAGAAATCACAGTTAGACTCGAACATACTGTATACATAAGTGAATTGCACTAAAATCCAATATCGTTTCACCGCCCGACGCCCGCGAACGCGGTATCCATCGAGCTTCAGCTGGTCTTTCGCTTGTAAAAAACATTCGATCGACCAGCGCTCGGCATAGTAACTCAAGCTCTCTTCATCGCTTAGCTTTCGGTCGGTGCTCAAGACGCAATGAAGATGTTCGGATATCATGAGTTAATCAGATTTCCAATATTTTAAAAATCATATGAATTCACTGAACCAATTAGTAGTTTTTTTATTGAAACTTTTTTCTTTTTTTTCCGTACATACATATAAATAACAAGAAAGGTGGGTTTATATGGAGAAACGTTCAGTTACAGGAATCATCATCGGCACAGTGGCAGGTCTTTTTCTTCTTGTCGCTGCATTAACGTCATGGTACACCGTTGATGAGTCAGAACAAGCGATTATTTTAACATTTGGTGAAATTGATGAGGAGGTAACGACACCCGGGCTACATTTCAAGCTTCCTTGGCCGATTCAAACAGTAGAAACGTTATCGCGCGAAACGTTTAGTTTACAATTCGGCTACAAAGAGGAAAACGGAAAAGTCGTCGCCTCAAACAAAGGGAATACGAAAATGATTACCGGGGATGAAAATATTGTCCTCGCTGATATGGTCGTACAATGGAAAATTACCGATCCTGCCAAATATCTTTACCGCTCATACGAACCGGAACAAATTTTATATAATGCGACATCTGCTTCTTTACGCAGCGTCATCGGTAGCTCAAAAATTGATGATGCATTAACGTCGGGCAAAGCAAAAATTGAAGCAGATGTGCGCGAGTCACTGACCGCATTAATGAAAAAGTATGATATTGGTATTTCGATTTTAGCTGTAAAGTTACAAGACGTTGACTTGCCAAATGACGAAGTGCGCAAAGCATTTACAAACGTTACTGATGCACGTGAGACGATGAATACAAAAATTAACGAAGCGAATAAATATCGCAACAAACGGACGAAAGAAGCCGAAGGGGAAAAAGACGCCCTCATTTCCCAAGCCGAAGCTGATAAAGTAGCACGCATTGAAAAGGCGTATGGAGATGTCGCCAAATTTAACGCCTTATACGAAGAATATAAAAACGCGAAAGACATTACAAAACAGCGACTAATGATTGAAACGCTTGAACAAGTCCTACCGTACACGCGCATTTACATTATGAACGACGATGGCAATACGCTAAAATATTTACCAATTCAACCGATCGAAAAACAAACGACGGAGAAAAAGAAAGAACAAGGGAGTGGTAATGAATGACAAACTTCCAAGACGATCAAAACATCATCACCTTGAAAGATAAACTTCCGAAGAAATGGTTTCGGTTTATCATTAGTGGCGGCATTGGACTTATTTTACTTATCGTTATTTTAACAAATATATACATCGTTCATGAAAATGAATATAAAGTCGTACGTCAATTTGGCGAAATTGTTCGCATCGATCAAACGCCCGGATTACGCTTTAAAATTCCTTTTATTCAAAGCGTCACATCATTGCCGAAAGCCCAAATCTTTTATGACGTCGCGGAAGCGGAAATTAATACAAAAGATAAAAAGCGAATTCTCGTCAACCATTACGCCATTTGGGAAATTACAAATCCGAAAGAGATGATTCAAAACGCTCGGACATTGGAAAATGCAGAATCAAAAATGGATGAATTTATTTTCTCCATTGTCCGCACCGAGCTTGGACGGTTAAATTACGATGAAATTATTAATGATGAAAAGTCATCACGTGGCAGCTTAAACGATGAGGTAACCGCAAAAGTAAACGAACTGTTACAGCAAGACCGTTACGGTATTCGCGTTGTCGATGTACGCATGAAACGCATTGACTTGCCAGAAGAAAATGAACAATCCGTTTATAAACGCATGATTTCCGAACGTGAATCGAAAGCGCAAGAATATTTATCAATGGGAGATGCTCAAAAACAGCGCATTATTGCGCAAACAGATCGCGAAGTAAAAGAAATGCTCGCCAAAGCGCAAGCAGATGCTGAACGTATTCGCGCAGCAGGTGAACAAGAAGCAGCGCGCATTTATAACGAAACATTTGCAAAGGATCCTGAATTTTATTCGTTTTACCGTACGCTTGAATCGTATAAAACAACGATCGGCGAAGATACGGTCGTCATTTTACCAGCCAATTCACCTTACGCGAAATGGCTATTGGGGCAAACGCGCTGAGCTTTCAGCGCGTTTCGTGCTCAAGTAACCATTTTTTTCGCTCTATTCCCCACGCGTATCCACCAAGTTCTCCACCCGTGCGAACAACACGATGACAAGGAATGACGATCGTGATCGGATTGTTACCAACAGCATTGCCAACGGCTCGTACCGCTTTCGGTTGCCCAATTTGTTTGGCAATATGAGCATATGACACCGTTTGTCCATAAGGAATCGTTTGTAACGCTTCCCATACACGCATTTGAAACGGGGTACCAACGAGCTTTAAGGGTATCGAAAACGATGTCCGTTTCTTTTGGAAATATTGTTCAAGCTCCTCTATCCATGGCATAAAGCTAGTTGGAATATTCCGCCCTCCACGTTGCTCCACAACATCTATGCGCTCTATACTTTCATCTGTGCCAATGATTTGTAACCAACCAATTGGCGATTCATAATACGCAATATGCTTCTCCATGCCCAACTCTCCTCTGCCAAATCGCACAACATTTACAGCGAAAAAAACCGACCGTTTTTTCATACACTACATATAGCTCCTCACGATAAGGAGGGTTTGTATTGCATACAGCCGACTACGACAAAGCTCTTTACTATACGTACCGTTCGGAATGGGATCATTTACTCATTCTTATGGTACGCACAAAAGACGATTTACTTTCAAAAAAAATTGAACAGTTTCTTCATGCATACAACTTCGAAAAAGATTATACTGTCGTCCAAAAGCGATTGAACGCATTGTTACGTTACATCGATCACGCGTTAGACGTATATGAACAAGAACCGACGCTGACGATGGAATATAATTAGAGCGAAAGGAATCATCTCCTTTCGCTTTTTATATGACGGGATACGTTTGAATGAGCGGATGTAATACAATTTCATCCACTAACATATGTTTTGGCGCACTCGCCATATAGATGACCGCTTTAGCGACATCTTCTGCCTTTAGCCATTCCGCTTTTTCAGGCAATCCTTGCGTAGAATTGGCAAAGTATGTATCAACCATTCCCGGATTAATTGTACCGACGCGAATGCCGTATGGACGTACTTCTTGCGCGACGCTTCCTGAAAATCCTTGGACGGCATATTTCGTTGCTGTATATGCGGAACCGTTCGCAATCGTATACCGACCGACGTCAGATGAAATCGTAATAATTGTTCCCGAACGTTGCTTTTTCATGTGTGGAAGCACTGCTTTTGTCCCGATAAATACCCCTTGTACATTTACTTCGAATAGTCGCTTCCATTCTTCGACTGTCGTTTCCTCTACAGGCTTAAATACACCGATACCCGCATTATTCACAAGTAAATCAATGCGGCCAAATGTAGCGATGGTCGCTTCGATCACTTCATTCATTTGTTGCTCATTTGATACGTCGGCTTGAAACGTTTTTACATCTTTTAATTGCTCGCCAACTCTGTGAATATCCGAGGAGCTGCCAATTAATACGAGCTTCATTCCTTGCTCCGCCAACTTATGTGCAATCGCTAAACCGATTCCACGAGATGCACCTGTCACAATAGCCACTTGTCCTTGTAACAAATTAACATCACCCTTTCTACGTTTTCGCTTCTATGTTACTCGTTCCCCATTCAAAAAACAACTGATAAGGCATTACACCTTATCAGCTGTTAACGTATATACTCGCTCCATGACCGCTGTTTCTAATTGCTCTAATTGTTTCTTCGCTTCAGCGAGCGTTCGCCCTTTGACACCAAAATAAAATTTCATTTTTGGCTCTGTGCCAGATGGACGCGCACAAAACCATGATCCATCTTCTAGTACATATTTTAATACGTTCGACTTCGGCAAATGAATCGTTTCTTTTTTTCCTGTATCCACATACACTCGTTCGCTCGCTTTATAGTCTTCGCGAATAACAACACGTTGCTTTCCGACAACTGTTGGCGGCTCATGACGGAACGTCGCTAATAACGCCTCAATTCGCTCCGCTCCTTCTTTTCCTTTGAGCGTAAGTGAACGCAATCCTTCTTGATAATATCCGTATTGCTCAAATAGTTGCATAAGCGCTTCGTATAAAGATAATCCTCGTTTTTTATAAAACGCGCACACTTCAACAGCTAAAACGGCGGCTTGAATCGCATCTTTATCACGCGCAAAATCACCGATTAAATAGCCGTAACTTTCTTCGTAGCCGAACTGGAATACGTACTCCCCTGTTTGTTCATATTGTTTAATTTTTTCACCGATAAACTTAAATCCTGTTAACGTATCCATCGTTTTTATATCGAACGACTCGGCAATGGCGCGACCAAATTCAGACGTCACGATCGTTTTAAATACAATTCCGTTTGGCGGCAATATCCCTTTTTCTTTCTTTTGTGAAAGAATGTAATGAAGTAATAATCCACCTGTTTGATTGCCCGTTAAAACGACGTATTCCCCTTGTTCATTTTTTACCGCAATCCCTAAACGGTCGGCATCAGGATCTGTGGCAATTAACACGTCCGCATCCACTTGTTTTCCGAGCTGAATCGCTAATTCAAACGCGGCATGTTCTTCTGGGTTCGGCGATTTGACCGTTGAAAAGTTCGGGTCAGGCTGCTCTTGTTCTTTTACTACAAACACGTTTTTATAACCAAATTCCTTCAATCCGCGTTGAACGAGCTTATTTGCTGTGCCATGAAGCGGTGTAAAAACAACGTTTACATCAACTTCATGAGCAAGTTGCGGGGAAAGAGAAATCGTCTTTAATTTTTGTATGTATGCCTCATCAATTTCCGCTCCGATGATTTGAATGAGCCCTTTTTCTTTTAATACGTCTTCTTGCTCAATCTCAAGCTCCCATTCATTTTCAATCGCATTGACGTGCCCAATGACGACATCGGCGATATGTGGCGGCAACTGTGCCCCATCTTCCCCATATACTTTATACCCGTTATACTCCGGTGGATTGTGGCTTGCGGTAATGACAATACCCGAAAAGGCACGTAAATGACGTACGGCAAATGAAAGTTCTGGCGTCGGGCGAAGCTCATCAAACACGTACGTTTGAATCCCATAGGTCGCAAGCGTCTTGGCGGCTTCCATCGCAAACTGTTGCGATTTATGGCGCGAGTCGTATGCGATGACCACCCCTCGTTTTTTTGCTTCCTCACCGAACGACGCAATGTATCGAGCGAGTCCTGCCGATGCTTTTCGCACCGTATATATGTTCATTCGATTCGTCCCTGGTCCAATTTCCCCGCGCATGCCCCCTGTGCCGAACTCTAACGTCTTATAAAAGCAGTCTTCTAACAGTTTTTCATCTTGCTCTAGTTGTTGCAAATGAGCACGTAGCTCTTCATCTAACTGCGCTTCTTTCCAACGTTCATATATTATTTTCCAAGTCACGTTTATCCCTCCATATCGTTGCTCATTGTAACTTATTCTCGCTTTTTTATGCAAATTCCTTTTTTAATACGAAAAGCGCAAAGCGCCCCAATTTCGCCTAAAGGCAGCCCGCATCCTGCGGGCAACGGCGAAATGTCGCCATCCTTGGCTCCGCGAAGAGCGCACAAGCCCCACCGAGGAGAGCTCGAACCAAGCGGGCGCTTGGTTCTGCGTGTGCAACATCACCGAAGCATCTCAATGTGTCGCCGCCGAAAGAAGGGGCGGAGCGACTCGAGCCGATGGCGCTTGGAGCTAGACAGCTCCCTAAATCCGAAATTTTATACTTTAATTAATTATAAAAAGGAGCTCCTTGTAAAGAAGCCCCTTTCTTGTTTAATGATATGAAGGTTCAGAAATCTCGGATAACGCTTGTTCTGCCGCTTCATCGTATGCTTGGTTTGTGGCGATATCACCTAAAGCAACAATGCCACAAAGCGCATTATTTTGTACGATTGGCAAGCGGCGAATTTGGTTTTTGGCCATTACTTTCGCTGCTTCATCAACGCTCATGTTTGGCGCACCTGTGACGACATCACTTGTCATCACTTGTGAAACAGGTGTCGAAGGGGTTAATCCTTGCGCCGTCGTACGAAGAGCAATGTCACGGTCAGTAATGATCCCTTTTACTTTTCCATTTTCAACAACAGGAATAGCGCCAACATTATGTTCATTCATTAATTGTGCTGCCTCTTGAACAGATTGATCTGGTGTGACCGTTGCTACTTGGCGCGTCATAATCGATTCAACTGTATGATTCAATATGATCCTCCCCTTTCGCTTTTTATTGTGCACGTTCGCTTGTTCATTATGTAAGTAAAATATCGTATGAGTAAAATGTTTGTGGGAGAAAAAAAGACAGGTTCCTGATTTGGTATAATCAGGAACCTTTCCGATATGTAAGTAAAATAGATGAA
>NZ_RXXX01000065.1:0-8745 GCF_011006755.1 Anoxybacillus sp. MB8 | reverse complement strand
GGGCTCCACTCCTTTCTTTGGTTGTATTTTTTTCGCACTTACTACCTTACCAGGAGGAGAGCCCGTTTTTCATCTATTTTGCTTACATATCTGACAGGTTCCTTATTATACCAAATCAGGAACCTGTCTTTTTTTCTCCCACAAACATTTTACTCATACAAAAGATACGGTTTGAGTCAAGAGTTTGTGAAAAGTGCTATTATTTGATGTAATTACAAGTAAGACACTACGAAATTTGTAGAAAGATGAAGAATTGTTGCCCCCCCCTCACGAATTCTCTGTATAATAATGTATGATATCTTAAATAACCAAGATTATTTTAGGGGGAGGAATAAAGATGAGTTTACTACAAAAAGTAGCTCATAGAGTTGTGAGCTCAGTAGCAAACGATTTGAGGGACAATACGTTGACAAATCTAGTGTCTATTCCTCTTGGAGCTGCCAAAGGTGGACAAGTGGCTTACAAAGCCGCTACAACAGGATTTACGATGCTGGAAAGGAAAGTCGGACCAAAAACAACAATGGGAGCTATTAAAGGTGGAGCTGTTGGCTATATCGGAGGTAACGTAGCTGCCGAAGTATCTAACAAAATAATGGGTGTAGAAAAATTGTTTGACAATACCAAAATTGGAAAACAGATAGATAAAGGTATAACAAAAGCAGAAAATTGGCTACATAAAGCAATTGGTGGTGGATCGTATTAACATTGTAGAGATTTGCTCATGTACAGCACTAGACCACCATTTAAAACCATTAAATAAAAAGAATGTGTTTAATTATTTGGACGAAGTTGTTATTGTATAGTGCAAAGCAGTAAACATTAAACAGGACACTAGGATAATGATGGAATGGTACAATCCGGGTGAAGAATTAGTTTTTACAATAAGCATTGATGTAGAAAAAACAAATAACCACAGACCGTTCAGATATTTTTGGAGTCTGATGAAATATAACTTATTGTATGGAATAGAAGGAAAAAAGTTTGGAAAATGGACTGTAAAAATTACACCTTTGAATATAATGTACACATTCATGATGACTGAACTTTCAACAAACTACAAAAACAAAATTAATCCTGATTCGAAGACATCCTTATTTGATAAAACGATATAAATTCAACAGAGGTATACAAAAATGAGTAAAGCAAAAATTATATTTACTACCTTGACAGGCGTTATCATAGGGTTAATCGTTAGCATTTTACTATTAGTCATAAAAAGTACTGCAAAAGATTTTTTAAAAACATACTCCCTCGATTGGGTTATTGATGTGCTACTCCTTCTTGTATTTATTTTCATTGTAGCGCAGTATATCCAAAAGAAAAGAAAAACTTGAAAGAAAGGATGCCCTCATGCGAAGGCATCCTTACAGCTTGTCGACAAAGTCGACAAGCTGTTTTAATATATAGGTATAAGGGTATTTATAGGAGGGGGAAATCGGATGCTTCAACGTCATCAAGAAGATCGTAGACATATGGAAACAACGGTAAAAATTGATGATCTTGTTCCTGCGGATCACCTTGTGCGTAAGCTATATACATCCAAATTAACATCTTAGCCTCTAATTCACGCAGTACACCCGATGCGACGCAACGCCTCATCCGGGTGTTGTAGAACGTACTGTTCAAAACGAGGAATGGATTGTGCAATGTCGTTTTGATCCTTGTGAAAAACGTTGGCAATCACTTCATCCTTCAACCACTTCCATAACCGTTCCATCGGGTTTAACTGTGGAGAATACGGCGGCAAAAAGATGAAATGAAAAGCATCACCTTCCTCGCCATCAAGAAAGGCTTGCACCATCTTGGCATGGTGAATACGCGCATTGTCCAATACAAGAACGAGGAATCGATCTGCATATTTCTCTTTCAACAGGCGCAAAAAGTCGAGGAACGTTTCGGCATTGGCGGATGATGCACGATGAAACACGACATCGCCTCGTTGAACATCGACGGCGCCAAAAATGGAAACATGAGCGTGGTGACCGTAGCTTGGCACTTGTTTTTGATTCCCTACTTCTGCCCATGTCGTACGTAGAGCTTGATAAGCACGAACATGTGTCTCATCCACATAAAACAGCATGACATTCTCGGTAATTAGTTTTTTTTATAAATTCAAGTTCTTTTTGAAACGTAGCTTGACGCTTAGCGTCTCCTTTAACGAGCTTGTAAGTTGGGCGTGTCCATGATAAACGCAAACGATGCAACAACTTGCGAATACCTTCCCGTGACATCGAAACGCCATAGGTATGTTGGATGTAAGATTGTAAAATACGCGTGTTCCATGATGAAGCAATGCCCCAGCCAGCATCCACAGGTGTAGTAGTTAACACGAGTTGTCTGATTTCTTGTTGTTGTTCTTCCGTAAGAAATGGCACACGACCAAGCGGCAAGCGGCGATCGAGTAGATGATCGAGCCCACCCTCATGAAAACGTGCAACGTAGAGGGCAACCGATTGACGGCACAGATTGACCATTTTTGCGACATCTTTGCCAAGATGACCTTCCATGACGAGACGAACGGCAGTCACCCGAACGCCAAGCGAAGCATCTTTGTTCTTGTTTCCGAAGTGTTCGAGGCGTCCATCCGTGATCATTTGTAATTTTCAGATGTTTCATGTCATTTCAGCTCCTTTTACACATGAGTATTTGGGAGCATTATAGCCATGAAAAAAGGTGTTCATACAGAAGTCATTGCTTTAAAGTGCATGTATATAGTCTCTTACTTACTCTACCTGCTTCTATAGTAGTGTTACCTTTTCCATGCTTAGCAGCCAATAAAATCCTCATAATCTTGGCTGTTTCTTTCGCTTTATAAATTCTATACACTTTAAAAGTAGCACCACCAACAAGCCCTACACCTACAGCAATCGCCGCTGCTTTCCAACCGCCTTTTTTAAAGGCTTTATATCCATCATACGCCGCAAATCCAGCGTTAACTACAAACCAGAAGAAATGCCCATCCGGATCGACCAATATCACCGGATTATTGTTCGCATACGCATACCCATTTTGCGTGAGGATATCGTCCGCATCCCCTGGGTCCGAATCCAAAGAAAGGAACACGCCATGCGTTGGATGATAGTACCGGGCGATCAGATAGTACAGACCCGTTTCTTTGTCATATTGGTATCCCGCATATCGGTATGGGTTTTCCTCCGCCAAAGCGCCGGATTGAGAATGAATATTTCCCCACTCATCGTATTGGTAACGGATCCCGATGTTTCCTTGTTGCTCATTTAGAGTGTGAATCGTCTATTTCTTTCGTTTCAATTTCTTTATTGTGATGTTAATATCGTCTAACAACACGCTTTCACTTAGCAATTTCCAAAATTTCCTTTTTGTTAAATACTTTTTTTCCTCAACAATTCTTTCAAGTCTTGATGCATCATCAATATTTCCATATCTACCTATTGCAAGTATGGCATGATTCAATAGCTTATCTAAATTGTTATAAAAAAGACGACACTGCTATAAAGCAAGCAGGTCGCCTATATATATGCTCATTGAAAAGTTAACCTTCGTATAAGTGGTGCCCACTCCGGTTATACTGCTCCTAAGGAAGAGCATGGAAAAGGAGCGGAATTCTGCATGAAACGTCTCAAAATCACCAACGATCACGGATGGACACCTCGGACACTTCGCAAACAGGAACGGAAAATCAAAAACACCCTTCTTCGCCAACGGGTGATGGCGGTTCGCCTGGTCATGGAAGGCTATTTGGGCAAAGAGGTGGCCTCCATGGTCAACGTGTGCCGACAAACCGTTTCCCATTATGTGTCGCTGTTCAACGAAGGCGGTCTGGAGCTCTTGTTTCATCGGGATTTCGCCCCCGGGCGGGAGCCGTTTCTCATCGAAGAACAGCAGGAAGAGATCAAACAGCTTGTGTTGACCACCACTCCCGTGGAACTGGGCTGAGACGTCGCTTCGGCGTGGAACACCAAACTCCTGTAATCCTATGTTGAAAAGCACTTCGGTGTTTGCATTTCCCGCGAAGCGTTGCGAAAACTCCTGCACCGCAAAGGGCTGTCATGGACACGGCCGACCTACACATTAGCGAAAGGCGATCCGGATCGACAAAAGCATTTTGAGAAACAGATCGACTTCATAAAAAAACTTAATGGATCCTGATTCGGTCTTGTTGTACCTTGATGAAACCCATATCCGCTCTTACCATGTCTTGCGGTCCACATGGTCGGAATCGGCCGCCAAAAACAAGTGCCGACGTTCGGCCATCATGCCACGTATCGCTGTTTGGCGCGGTCAACATCCACGATAGCGAAACGGTGCTTCATCAAACGACCGCTGCCAATGCCGCGACGTTCTTGGATTTCTTGCGAATGCTCAAAGAGCGCGATCCGGACCGTCTCATGGTCTTGGTGTTGGATAACGCCCGCATTCACCATGCCAAAATGGTCAAGGAGTTTTTGCGGGAAGAGGGGCAGTGTTTTCACTTTTCCCTATTCGCCACAGCTGAACCCGATCAAACGCTTATGGAAATGGCTGAAAGATACGGTGATGGCCAATGTATTTCACAAGGATCGCAACGATATCATTCAAGCCATTACTCGGTTTGTCAACTACATCCACGAACGTCCGGAGGAAGTGCTGCAGCGCTTAGGGTGTGCAGGATGACTGAGAAGTTAACTCTTCATGTTGCATGTATATAGATAACCAGCCTATCAATTTCTGCGACCGAATGGGAAGTTTTTTCGTTTGAAGGACCAGATTCTATCGATTAAGCAATATAATCTCCCTAGCCTCAATTTCTCTGCTTTCTTTACTTTGACTTATAGTCTGAGGAGTGGCAAGAATGACTCTCACAGTTACTTCTTCCGTAAAATCGTCAACACTTAATTTGTTGCCATCTTCATCACTGAATTTTGTTTGGTCTGTGATTCGGACTGTACAAGGATAGCTTATATCCTCTACGTTATTTTTCCTTTTCTTTACTTCATGGGAACAGTCCACAACAAAATAATTTTCTCCAATACTATAAAGCGTCCCTTCAAAAGACTTTGTTCCTGTGCAACCAGTCAAGAGTAAACTAACCAAGACGAAAACAACAGTTCTAATCATTCGAATTACATTCCTTTGTATGAAAAATAATTTTTTATTTAAGCTGTAGATGAGCATTTTTTCATTACAATAATTTCCATAACCCAACAGACAAACAGGATACCCCTTAGGCGACATGGAGCTGTTTTTTGACAACATCAATGGGAATCTCTTGCTTCGCCGCGTCATAAATGAACTCGATGACGCTGTGGCCTTTCCGCGATCGAAGAAGCTCCAGCCCGACAGAGAGGTCTTGCTGGGATTCCGCTATGCTGTACACGCAAGCCAACAAAACGGCCACCCAATACCGTTTGACCGCCTGAATGTGGCGGACGCGGTACCCATCGAGCTTCAGCTGGTCTTTTGCCTGCCGGAAAAAGCATTCAATCGACCAGCGTTGGGCATAGTAACGCAAGATGTCTTCGTCGCCAAGTTCCCGATCGGTGCTCAAGACGCAATGAAGATGTTCCAGCGTTATCGGCTGATCCGCCTTCCAAGCCAGCAGCACCACCGCATCATCGAGGCCATGGATCGCCCCCTCATAACGATACACGCGGTAACGCTTCTTGTCCACCGTGACGAGGCGGGTGTCTTGGGGCTCGATATAGCGGGCAAACAACTTGGCTTGGACCGCGATGCCTTTCGGATAGAGAATTCGGCTCGTCTTGAGCATGGCGATGACATGGAATCCCTGTTTCAGGCAGGCTTCGATGAGCTCTTGGGACGGATACTATGAATCCATGAGCACATACACTGGATGAGCCCGCTTCCCTTTGAGCGAGGAAAGCATCTCGATCGCCAGGTCGATTTTACTCCTTCCCGCCGCCTTGTCATACAGACGAAACGCGAACGGAAACGCTTGCGTGAAGGTGTGTACCATCCGCCAAACGAGCGAATGCCCCCAGACCGATTGATGATCTTTGTGCGAGTAGTGCCAATTGCATCCTTGAATGGCGTGCGTGACCCGTGACGAGGGCTTCGTTTTTTGGCAAATTGTATCATCGATCGAAAGGAAAAGGGGCTGATTCTTCCGTTTGGCCAGGCGTTTGATCTGGCGAAGGATCCATTCCTGAAGCTTCCCAAGCAGTTTTTCCTCGTTCCAAGGGCTTTTCGTGAAAAAGTGGCTGAGCGTGGTTCGATGATTCGGATGAAAACTCCAGTGATGGACATCGGTCAACGTTCCCGAAAATCCCTTGGTGGTCAAGGCATCGACCAGGTGAACGAGATGTTTCCAAGCTGGTTTGGAGACATGCAAGACCAACCCTAACGCTAGGAAAAACTTGTGGATTCCTTGGTGATGTGTTAATCTATTCATGAGACATGAACCTCCTTGTGGGAATGGGTTCTGAGCACATCTATTTTACCCAAGGAGTTCGGTTCATGTCTCCTTTTTTGTTTGTTTGTCAATTTATGTTAGTGAATTTGCTCATCTACAGTTTAAGATTACATTTATCGAAAAAGACAACACAACGCACAACTAAACTTCTCTCTATTCCCTTTTTATGAGCAGGAGGCTTTTAAAAATGCTCCTAGGGGAAGTAAAGATTACTCATGAACGTTTTATTTGGTAATACGTTATTTCCCTAATCCCTATATTAACAAAGATAATACACAAAAACATTCACCACGTTCTAGGAGATAAACCCCAATAATCTACTATACTTTGTACATGAGTATACATTTTCCACCCATTAGAGCCTACGCCTTCATGTACACCTCTAATCTGGCTACCATAATATGTAGGCGAACCACTATCACCGTTAGTAGAATTATAATCAGCAGCAGTCATATTATTGTGTTCTCTTGCTGAATAATTTGTACTTTTTACAATCCCACATGCATTACCGGTATATGAACCATTCATACATACGTATTGTCCTACATATTCATATGATTCTCTTTGCCAACTGGTAAAGTTAGGCTGTCCATAATTATAATTGCTAGCATAGGAAAGTTGACCTAATGAAATCAGCATTGCATCCAGTTCACCACTATTTACGAGCCTGTAGGCATATCCAAAGTATGAACCGCCTTGACTAAATCTATCACTACTTCTTCCGCAATGACCAGCTGTGACATAGTAAACCCAATTTCCATAAGAAGCTGAAAATCCGCCCGTACACCCCCAACCTGTGTCAATATTGCTAATCCTTAATCCGCCTTCTAATGGCCGTGTATAAGCAGTTCTAGACTCTTCGTAACCACCATCAGATTCAATTACTTCAATATCTGAACCGAATATATTTACAAGTGAATCCCTAGCAGTGCTGTCAAATGGATAAATGCCGATAATAACCTTATTCCTTTGAATATCAGAATATATAGTAGTAACATTTATACCTTGTTCCTTTAATTCATGCTTCTTCGAGAGTACTGTCGAATGTATTTCATCAAGCTGCTTTTCTGATCTTTGTACTTGTTTAAATTTTATTTTTGAATCATTATCAAAAATTTTTCTAATGTCATTTATCTCTTTATTCATTTGTTTTAAATTTTTAGAAAAACTAATTGTTACCACCCCTTTTTTCGATTGATCGACGTACAGTCCCCCAAAATCACTTGAACTAATATTGTTTCTAATATATTCTAAAATCAATGGTATTTTTTCCTCTTGATATTTTATTCTATTTTCTATTTCCTCTAATTCGTCCTCAGTTAGCCAAACTCCGTGTTTTTCGTATGACTGTGTTACTTTCTTTGATGTTATTAAATTACTCACATAAACAGGATCATAATTTAAACCCATTTTCTTTCTATACTCTATATTTCTTTTTAATTCGGAATCATTAGCTATATCATTTTCCGCGTTTATAGACCGTGGTGATAAAATCAATATGGGAAGTAAAATGATGAATAGGATCACAGTGTTTTTTAGTGAGATATTCATTAAGGACACTTCCCTTCTGATATTGGTATTGTCAAAAGTTTTAAAGACGTCCCCTAATTTTTTGTTGATTTTATGCTGTTCTGGATAAAAAAGCTTGTCACTCTTGCTTACGGTATGATTGAGGTAACGACACACACAATCACCCAAACATTGGAGTGACAAGATTGTTACCTCAATTATTAATCAAACTTCATCTTTTACAACAAAAAGACGAAGAACGGCGGACATTCTCTGTCTGTATCAACCGAACGTTTTTCCCGACAACAAACCATTTCGATAGGTGACAGACACAACAACAATCCCCCCTTTTTTGTAAATGAAATTGCAATAAAAATTTCCGATTTTTCGTTTCCCTGCTCTCTCTATACAATTCGACTACAAATACAACACGGCAAATGATCGACAGGATGTAAAGCAAAATGGCAACTTGTATAATTTTTAAAATAATCATAAAAAAAAAAAAAAATGTATGTCAATCCTTTTTTTAGAATAGTTTGAGTCAAGACTTTGTGGGAGATTTTTTTCTCGACCGATTTTTTGGTTATATATGGTTTTATGAAATCGTTATATGTAAGCGTTTTTATTCACTCTCATCCTGCAGGTATGTGCGTTTTCTCTCGTTTTAAAAACCTTTCAATGCTTGCAATACCTCGTAAATCGGTGCCCCTGAAGATTGGCGAAGGTATGGGATGTTATCTCGTACCACTTCTGCCATTTGCGTTTGCACGCGCTTCAGTGCCTTTTTCACGATCGTTTCTCGTTTCGTTTCTTCTCGTTCTTCCACGCCATACATCACTCCATCG